>DATMOE010000405.1:0-25345 GCA_035568435.1 Herbaspirillum sp.
CCAGTGCAACCCGTTGACGTTGACCGCCGGATAATTGCGCAGGATAGCTGGCTGCGGTGTTTTCGATACGGAAGGCGTTGAGCCATTGCTGCACCAGCCGATGCTGCTCAGGATGACGCAATGGCAGCCAACTGCGGCTTAATCCAAAGCCGACATTTTGCGCTACCGTCAGATGCGGGAACAGCGCGTAATCCTGAAACAGATGGGCGATGCGGCGTCGTTGCGGCGTCAGATGGATGCCGGCTTGGGTATCGAACAGCACCCGTTCATTGAAGGCGATATGCCCGGCATCCGGCGTAATCAGCCCGGCAATGGCCTGCAGCGTCAGGCTTTTACCTGAGCCCGATGGCCCGAACAACACCATGCGCAATGCATCGGAACGAAAATGGACATCGAGCTCAAACCGGCGTTCGGCGGCGTGGATGGTTTTCTGGATCTGGATATCGAGTGTCATGGCAGGGTTTTCAGCGCAGACGTAAATTGGTTTTATTCGGCATCAGCCAACTGGCCAGCAGCAGTGCTGCAACACAGGTCAGCGAAATAATGACCACCATGATGGCCGCCGTCGTGTCGTCGCCGGCCTGCACCGCTTCGTAAATCGCCACGGATAAAGTTTGGGTGCGTCCCGGCAAGCTGCCGGCAACCATCAGCGTGGCGCCGAATTCCCCCAGCGCACGCGCAAACGCCAGCAAGGCGCCGGCGGCGATGCCTTTGCGCGCCAGCGGCAGCGTTACCCGGAAAAAGATGCCGGCTTCGGAGACGCCCAGCACCCGCGCCGCATCTTCCAATTGCGGATCGACCTGTTCGAACGCGGTGCGGGCCGCTTTCAGAACCAATGGAAACGCAACCACGGTCGAGGCAGCCACTGCGCCTTGCCAGGTGAAGATGAATTGAATGCCGAATTGCGCCAGCCATTGGCCGAACGGGCTGCGGCGTCCAAGCAGCACCAGCAGGTAATAACCGAGTACGGTCGGCGGCAATACCAGCGGCAAAGTCAATACGGCGTCGACCAGTTCGCGCCAGCGCGAACGCCAGCGCGCCAACGCAAAGGCGGCAGCCACGCCTAATACCAGATTGATCAATGTGGCCCAACCGGCCACTTTCAGTGAAAGCAGCAGAGGCACCCAAATGCCACTGGAAAAAATAGTCATCGGCAACTTATAAATGCTCCCTCGAATGGGAATTGCCGCGAAATATACGTCAGGACATAGCGTGGGTCAACGCAGATCTGGCCGACGCATGCATACCGGCGCGACCGGGAAATTAGACAAACCGTGAACAAACCGCGTAACAGATCGGCGCGGCCTTGCTACAATCTGGCGCATGACTATTTCAAACTCAATCCGCATCCGTGTCACAGCAGACGATACGATCGCCTTCGGTCCCGGCAAAGCGTCGCTGCTGCAGGCGATTGCGCATAGCGGCTCCATCTCCGGCGCAGCGCGCGAAATGGGGATGTCGTACCGGCGTGCATGGCTGCTGGTGGAGCAGATGAATCGCTGCTTTCGCACGCCGCTGGTGCAGACTGCAACCGGCGGTCTTAAAGGCGGCGGGGCGCAAATCACCGAAACGGCGGCCGATGTGCTGGCGCATTACCAGGCGATGCAGCAAAAAGCGCGGGCCGCAATCGATGACGACTTAGCGTATTTGCAAGGCCTGATGCGCGATGCAGATGCCGATGCCTGAAGCCAGCCCAGAATCAACGCCTGAATCGATCCCGGCTCCGCCTGCGTGGCAAGCCCGGCTGCGGCGTCTGTTCGGCCTCTCCGACGATCACACCATGCTGCTTTGGGCGGTGGCGGTAGGCGTGCTGGGCGCGTTGAGTACCGTCGGCTTTCGCGACTGCATCGCGGCGATTCAAGCGCTGCTGAGCGGGCACAGCGGCAGTTTCGTCAATATGGCCAATAGTTTTTCCTGGCCGCTGCGCATTCTGGTGCCCACTTGCGGCGGGATTGCCGCCGGCGCTTTGCTGGTATGGGCAAATCGCCTCCATGCCCCTGCCGGTAACGCCGATTATATGGAGGCGGTGAGTATCGGCGACGGCGGTATTCCGGTGCGCCAGACCTTGCTGCGCAGTGCGTCATCGCTGCTCACGATCGGCAGCGGCGGATCGATCGGGCGCGAAGGATCGATGGTGCAACTGGCGGCGCTCTGGGCTTCGGTGCTGGGGCGCGTGGCGTATTTTCCCGCCGTGCGCCTGCGGTTGCTGGTCGCTTGCGGCGCCGCTGCCGGCATTTCCGCAGCTTATAACGCGCCGATTGCCGGCGCGTTTTTTGTATCCGAAATCGTGCTCGGCTCGATTGTGATGAAAAATTTCGGCCCCGTGGTGGTCGCCGCCGTGGTGGCCAATATCGCCATGCGCGCCTTGCCGGGCTATTCAACGGTCTATGTGATGCCGGCATTCCCCGAAATCGGCGCGCTGGAAATTCCCTTATTCGTGTTGCTGGGCCTGCTGGCCGGCGTATTGGCGCCGCTGTTTTTGCATCTATTGCAATTCTCCCGGCAACAGTTCCGCAAAACCGCCTTGCCGTTGCCGTTGCGGTTGGGTCTGGGCGCTTTGCTGATGGGCCTGATTTCAGTACAGTCGCCGGAGGTATGGGGCAACGGTTATAGCGTGGTCAATTCGCTGCTGCATACCGATTGGATCTGGTGGAGCGTACTGAGCATTTTGCTGTTCAAAGTAGTCGCCACGGCATTGATCGTCGGCTCCGGCGCCGTCGGCGGTATCTTTACGCCGACCTTGTTTGTGGGCGCCGCGCTCGGCATTCTGTTCGGTCAGGCGGCCCATCTGCTCTGGCCGGTGGCGACTTCGGCGCCGTTTGCCTATGCGATGGTGGGGATGGGCGCATTCCTGGCGGCGGCGACGTCTGCGCCCTTGATGGCGATGCTGATGATTTTCGAAATGACGCTCAGCCATCAGACCTTATTGCCGTTGATGTTGTCTTGCGTCGTGGCCTACTTTACGGCGATGAGCCTGAGCATTGGCGGCGTATCGATGTACGACATTACATTGCGCCGCTTGCGCGAGGAGCAGGCCCGGCTGGCATTGCGCGGCTCGCACATGAGCGACTTGATCAAACCGGCGGAAACGGTGCTGCCGATCGACGCTTCATTTGCCGAAATGACCACGATGTTTCTGCAATATCCGGTCAAATACATTTATATCGTCGACGCCAATAATCACTATTGCGGTGCAGTCGCCCTGCAGGATGTGACTTCCTCTTTGCTCGATAAGCGCGTATTGGAATTGGACGGCAGCAACAAGACCGCCGTCGATTATCTGCGCAGTGACTTTTTGCATGTCGTGACGGCCGATATGTCGCTGGGAGAAGGCTTGCAGCGCTTTCTCGACCATCAGGGCGAGCGCTTGCCGGCCATTCAGAGTACTGCGCAGCCGGTGCTGCTTGGCGCGGTTTACAAAAGCTCGTTGCTGGAGGCTTATTTTCGCTTGGATAAGGGGGCCCAATGAGGTGGCCAATAAAGGACGTATTGAAGGATTGACAATGCGGCGCTTGGGCTGGCGCGCGGCTTAATCGTTTTAAGTAAAATAATGCCTATTCCCAAGGTAATTGTTAGAATGCCGAACATATTCGCGTCTCATCTGGTGCGCCACCTCAATTTGTTGTATCAATTTAGAAATTTTTTATGCTGAGTTACCGCCACGCCTTTCATGCTGGCAATCACGCCGATGTGCTAAAACACACGGTGGCTATTCAGTTGATGCGTTATCTGGGGCAAAAAGAGGCGCCTTATATGGTGATCGATACGCATGCCGGCGCCGGCGTCTATGCGCTCGACGGCGGTTATGCATCGAAGAATGCGGAGTTTGAAAGCGGGATTGCGCGTTTGTGGGATCGCAAGGATTTGCCTGAAGCGCTGGCCGATTATGTCAATCTTGTCAAAGGTTTGAATCCGAGCGGCAAAATGCGCTATTACCCGGGCTCGCCGTATTGCGCCGATCAAACCATGCGCGAACAGGATCGCTTGCGTTTGTTTGAACTGCATCCCAGCGAGAGCAAAATTCTGGCGGATAATTTCCGCAAGCTCGAAGCGCATGCTGCCGAACAGGGTGTGCGGCAGCACGGCAAACGTGTGATGGTGCAGCGCGCAGATGGTTTTCAGAGCCTGAAATCGCTGCTGCCGCCACCTTCGCGGCGCGGCCTGATCTTGATCGATCCGCCGTATGAAGATAAGCGCGATTATCAACACGTTAAAGACACGCTGCAGGATGCATTAGTGCGCTTTCCTACCGGGACGTATGCGATTTGGTATCCCGTGCTGAACCGGATGGAGTCGCGCCAATTGCCCGACAAATTAAAAAAATTGGAAGTCGGCAGTTGGTTGAACGTCACCTTGTCGGTGACGACGCCGTCACCCGATGGCTTTGGTTTGCATAGCAGCGGCATGTATATAATCAATCCGCCTTACACGCTGGAACCGATGTTGCGCAGTTTGATGCCTTATCTGGTCAAGGTGCTGGGCACCGATCCAGATGCCGGGTTTACGCTGGAGTCCGGCAACGGACCCGTAACTGCTGCCGCGCGCAAACAACGCACCGAATAAAATACAATGCCGATATATCGATACACCGCTTTTCGCTTGAGCAGGTTTTCTGGAAAAGACGACAAAAAATATGCCGAAAAAAAGCAGCCCCGTTATTGAATCCCCCGAATGGTCTGTGCCCGAAATTGAGCTCGACGCAGCGCCGGAGGAGATCTTCCAGGCCAAGGATTTTTTTCTGGCGCGTCAGCCGATCCTGGATCGCGAACAAGGTTTAGTCGGCTATGAACTGCTGTTTCGCAGTGCCGCCAGCGGGCCGGCCAATGTCAGCGACGACGTTGCAGCGACCGCGGCGGTTATCGCCCATGCGGCCGAGCTGGGCATTAATAATGTGATCGGGAACATGCCCGGTTATATCAACGTCGATGCCGCCGTGCTGATGAGCGACTTCATCAAAGTCCTGCCGAGCGACCGGGTGGTGCTGGAAATCCTGGAAACAGTGCAAGTCACGCGCGAACTGGTGCTGCGGGTGGCCGAATTAGCGAAAGCCGGTTTTACCTTCGCACTGGACGATGTCGTCGCGGATTCGCCGGATCTGCAGAAATTGTTGCCGATGATCAGCATTATTAAAGTCGATATCCTGGCGATCGATCCGAGCAAGCTGCTGATGCTGGCCGTGCAGTTCAGGCGGGCAGGGAAAAAGTTGCTGGCGGAGAAGGTCGAAACGCTGGAGCAATACAATGAGTGCCTGGCCTTCGGTTTCGATTATTTCCAAGGCTACTATTTTGCCCGGCCGGTCGTCATGCGCGGCAAAAAATTGGATTCATCCAAAGTTGTCATCATGCAAATTTTGGCGCTGTTGGTGAAAGACGTCGACAACCGCGAAATTGTTGCCTTCATCAAAAAAGACGTGGCGCTCAGCCTGACCTTGCTGCGTCTGGTCAATACACCGGTCTACGGTTTCCTGCGTCATATCGATTCGCTCGGCCAGGCCTTGTTCGTACTGGGCCGCCGCCAGCTCAAGCGTTGGCTGCAAATCCTGTTATATGCGAATACGCAAAAAACCGGACACGCCTTGTCGCCGCTGGTATTACTTGCGGCAACGCGCGGAAAAATGTTGGAGCTGCTGACGGAAAGGGTGCATCCCGGTCGTCGCAAGGTTGCCGAGACCGCTTTCACCGTGGGGATCATGTCATTGATCGATGCCTTGTTCGGCATGTCGATGGATACGATTCTGAAAGAAACCAAAGTTAGTCAGGAAATCCGCGATGCGCTGGAAAAACGCACCGGTTTTTATGGTGACTTGCTCAAGCTGGCCGAATGCTCCGAGCGGATGGAAAAAACCGGTGCCGAAATGCAGGAAATGCTGGCGCCTTTCGAGTTGACGCTGGACGATTTTTACGAGCTGCAACTGGCTGCATTCGAATGGACTAATACGATTTCAGCCAGCATGGGAAATTAGCTCTAAAATGATGCGATGAACAAAGCCTTTGTAAAAGACGATGATGGCAAGGGCGACGCTGACGACGATGCGGAGTTTGGCCTGCCCGCGATTCCTGCCGGTCTCAAAAATTACATCTCTCCGGCCGGTTATCAACATCTGAAAGACGAGCTGCTGCAATTGATCGATGTCGAGCGGCCGGAAGTGGTGCGCGTCGTATCCTGGGCGGCCTCGAACGGCGATCGTTCTGAAAACGGCGATTACATCTACGGTAAACGCCGGCTGCGTCAGATCGACGGCCGTATCCGTTTTCTGACCAAGCGCATGGATACGGCGGAAGTATTTGATCCAACCGTGCATTACGGCAGCGATCAGATCTTCTTCGGCGCCACGGTCACCTATGAAAACGGCAAGGGCGAAACGCACACGGTGACCATCGTCGGCATCGATGAATTCGATCCGCTGCACGGCAAAATCAGTTGGGTTTCACCGGTGGCGCGCGCGTTGACCAAAGCGCACGCCGGAGAGACTGTGATGTTGCAGACTCCGGCGGGAGTGGAGGAGTTGACGATATTGGATGTTGTGTATCCGGCGCCTGCCGGGTTGCCTTAATTACCGTTACCGCGTTCCCGCAAAATCCGCGTCACGCTGCTGATGCCGCGAATATTACGCATCAGCCGCGCCAGATGCACCCGGTCGTCGACGCCGACCGTAAAGCGCAATTGCATCATGCGCTGATCGTGATCGGTGTCCATGCCGACATAGATGATATCGGCATCGGATTCGTTGATTTCGGAAGCGATCCGCGCCAGCACGCCCTTATCGTTGAGCATCAGGATTTTGAGGCGGCATTCGAAGCGGCGATCCAGATCGGTGCCCCATTGCACTTCGATCCAGCGATCCGGTTCTTTCTTGACGTAACGCTTGGTGACGTCGCAATCCTGGGTATGCACGATCAGCGCCTGATCCTGCTTGAGCTGACCGATGATCTGGTCGCCCGGGATCGGCATGCAGCAACTGCCGAGCTGCACCGAGCTGCCGACATTGCCGATGATAATCACCGGTTCCGCTTTGCTTTGCAAGGCATTGCCTTCGCGGTCGAGCAGCGGCGGTGTGCCCTTGCCGACTTCCACCAGACTCATAATGTGACGCGCCATCAGCGAGCCCATGCGCTTGCCGATGCCGATGTCGAAATACATTTCTTCCATCGTCTTGGCGCTGGATTCGCGCAGCAGCCGTTCGACCAGCAAGTTCGGTAAATCGGTTTCCAGACCCAGTGCAATCAATTCATGATTCAACAGACGTTTTCCGAGGGCGATGGATTCGGCCTGGTCGACCGCGCGCAGACGATGCCGGATCGCGGAACGGGCCTTGCCGGTGCGCACGAAATTAAGCCAGTTGGGGCTCGGTTTCGAGGAGGGCGATGTGACGATCTCAACGATGTCGCCGTTATGCAATTCGGTGCGTAACGCCGCCGCTTCATGGTTGATGATGGACGAGACGGTCTGGTCGCCGACGTCGGTATGAATGCTGTACGCAAAATCGAGCGCGGTGGCGCCACGCGGCAATGCGATGATTTTGGATTTCGGCGTGAAGACATAGACCGAATCCGGGAATAGATCGACTTTGACGTGTTCGAGGAATTCGGCCGAGTCGCCGGTCTGATTCTGGATATCCAGTAGCGATTGCAGCCAGGCATGGGTGCGCTGCTGCAGATCGGTCAGATTGTCGTCGTCTTCTTTGTAGAGCCAATGCGCGGCCACGCCGGATTCGGCGACATGATGCATTTCGCGCGTTCTGATCTGAAATTCGACCGGTGTGCCATAGGGGCCGATCAATGTAGTGTGCAGCGATTGATAGCCGTTGAGTTTGGGGATAGCAATGTAATCCTTGAACTTGCCTGGCATCGGTTTGTAGAGCGCATGCAGCGTGCCGAGCGCAACGTAGCAATTGGCGAAACTGTCGACTACCACGCGGAAACCGTAGACATCCAGCACCTGCGAAAACGAGAGTTGTTTGCTGCGCATCTTGCGATAGATGCCGTACAAGGTTTTTTCACGGCCGTCGATCTGCGACGCAATGCCGGTTGCGGCCAGCGTATTGTTGGCCGATTCGAGAATCTTGCTGACCACTTCACGGCGATTGCCGCGGGCCGCCTTGACCGCCTTGGCGAGGGTACGGTGGCGCAGCGGATGCAGATGCATGAACGACAGTTCTTGCAGCTCGCGATAGATATTGTTCAGACCCAGCCGATGGGCAATCGGCACATAGACTTCCATGGTTTCATTGGCGATGCGGCGGCGTTTTTCCGGCGTCATGGAGTCCAGCGTGCGCATATTGTGCAGCCGGTCGGCCAGCTTGACCAGAATCACGCGCACGTCGCGCGCCATCGCCAGCAGCATCTTGCGGAAGTTTTCGGCCTGGACCTCGATCTGGGTCTGAAATTCGATTTTGTCTAATTTTGACAAGCCGTCCACCAGCAGCGCCACCGGTGCGCCGAAGCGTTCGATCAGCTCGTCTTTCTTGACATCCTGATCTTCCATCACGTCGTGCAGCAGGGCGGCCATGATGGCTTGCGCATCGAGCTTCCAGTCGGCGCAGATTTCGGCTACCGCCAGCGGGTGGGAAATATAAGGCTCGCCCGATTTGCGCATCTGGCCCAGATGCATTTCATCCGAAAAGCGATAGGCTTCCTTGACCTTCTTCAGTTCTGAAGCGGTCAGGTATTCGGTAAGTTTAACGGTGAGATGGGAAAAGGTGGCGACGCGGGTATGCGGCACGCTGGTTTCGTGCTCCGGGTCGGCAGTGCTGCGGGCCGCGCTTTTACGGCTTCTGGCGGGCGTTGCAGATACCGTTGAATCTGTGGGATGCAGGCTCATTGGAGGCGATATCGGCAGCGCTTACGCGATAAGGGATTGCGCGTGGTGATTAAGAAGGGACTTTTTTCAGCATTTCGATGCCGATTTTGCCGGCGGCGATTTCGCGCAGCGCGGTGACGGTCGCCTTGTCGTTGCCGCCATCCACCTTCTTGGTGTGGCCTTGCAGTAATTGGCGAGTGCGATAGGTCGCACACAGCGTCAATACGAAACGATTTTCGATTTGCTTGACGCAATCTTCGATAGTAATACGGGCCATAAAAACTCCTGAAAATGATTTCAGCTAAATTTGGCATGAACGCCAAACTGGTTGAAGAGGGATGGGTTGCGCGCCGCTTGACGGGAAAATCGGCAGCGAGCCGCTTTGATGACGGCTGTTAACTCAGACAAGGCGGTAGCAAAATCGTTGTTGATAATAACATATTCGAACTCCGGCGCGTGAGCGATCTCGCCGCCCGCAGCCAGAATACGCCGGGTGATGATGTGCGGTTCGTCCTGGCCGCGCTTGTGCAGGCGCTCTTCCAGCGCGGCAATCGACGGCGGCAGGATAAAAATACCGACCGCATCCGGGAATTTCTCACGCACCTGCTGCGCGCCCTGCCAGTCGATTTCCAGCAATATATCGGTGCCTTTTTCGATTTTCTCGGCGGTCATCAGGCGTGAAGTGCCGTAAAAATTGCCGTGCACTTCGGCCCACTCCAGGAATTCGCCTTTTTGCTGGCGCGCCTGGAAGTCCGCGGCGTCGGTAAAGTAATACTCGCGGCCGTGCTGTTCGCCGGGCCGGGGCGGGCGGGTGGTGGTCGAAATGGATAGTGCAATCGCCGGTTCCTGCTTGAGCAGGGCATTGACCAATGTTGATTTGCCGGCGCCGGACGGCGCGACCACCATGAATACGCTGCCGGAAGAGCTTGCGGAGCCTGGGGCTTGGGTCATGTCGGTTCTTTTCTGGAAACGTTAAATGAGAGCGCTGGAGAGAGCGCTGGATAACTATGAATTATTCCAGATTCTGTACTTGTTCGCGCATCTGATCGATCAATAACTTCAATTCCATCGCCGCATCCGCCAATTCTTTCATGGCCGCTTTGGAACCGACGGTATTGGCCTCGCGATTGAGTTCTTGCATCATGAAATCGAGACGTTTGCCGACCTGGCCGCCTTTTTTCAGGATATGGCGGGTTTCGCTCAGGTGGGCCGCCAGCCGCGCCAATTCTTCGGCGATATCGATGCGGATGCCGTAAAGCGTCACTTCCTGGCGAATCCGTTCCAGCGCTTCTTCACGCGTCAAGGTCTGCGCGCCGTTGTTCTGTGCCGGCGTCAGGCCGAGCGCATCGTGCAAGCGTTCGCTGGCGCGTTGCTGAAATTGCGCCACCAGTTGCGGCACCAGCGGTGTAATGCGCAGCACAATCGCGTCCATCATGTCGATGCGCGCCAGCAAGACATCCTGCAAGGCGGCGCCCTCGCGTGCGCGGGTTTCGATGAAGGTATCGAGCGCGGCGCGCATGGCGGTGTTGACGTCTTCTTGCAAACTTTCCTGGCTGATGTCGGTTTCTTCGATGACACCCGGCCAGCGCAGCAATTCAGCCACCGACAGCGGTGCGGCTTCGGTAAATTGTTGGCGGATTTGTTGTTGCAGCGTTGCCAGGCTCGCCAGCAGCGTGGTGTTGATGGCCTGAGCCTGACCGTCGCCGGTGGCGGCACGGCGGCCGAAACTGAGCCGGCATTCCACTTTGCCGCGCACCACGCGTCCGATGATCGCTTCACGCAGCGCCGGTTCCAGCGAGCGCAGCTCGTCGTTGACGCGAAATTGCAAATCCAGGAAGCGCGAATTGACGCTTTTCAGCTCAATGGTGATCGTGCCTGCGGGCGTTTCGCGGGTATGAATGGCATAGCCGGTCATGCTGCAAATGGTCAAGAAACTCTCCGGTAAGTACAAGCTGCGCTGCAGCTTCAGTGCCGCATTGTAAATAATTTTAATTGTCGCCGGTAAAAAAACCATCTACGCCACATTAGCCTGCTACCAGCCTTTTGTGTATGCTTCGGCTACTTCGATTTAGAAAGATATCCATGTCCCAAACTACCCGCCCCAGCGGCCGTGGCGCCGACGCCTTGCGCCAAGTGCGCCTGAGCCGCAATTTCACCAAACATGCCGAAGGTTCGGTGCTCATCGAGTTCGGCGATACAAAGGTCATTTGCACCGCCAGCATTGAAGATAAAGTGCCGGGCTTTCTGAAGGGCAAGGGGCAGGGCTGGCTGACCGCGGAATACGGCATGCTGCCGCGTTCGACGCATACCCGCATGGATCGTGAAGCGGCGCGCGGCAAACAATCCGGCCGCACCCAGGAAATCCAGCGTTTGATCGGCCGTGCACTGCGCGCCGCCTTCGATCTGGAAGCCTTCGGCGAGCGCACGCTGCATCTGGATTGCGATGTCATTCAGGCCGATGGCGGCACGCGCACCGCTGCTATTACCGGCGCCATGGTGGCGGCCTACGACGCATTCGCCAAGCTGGTCGCCAGCGGCCAGATCGCCGCGGTGCCGGTGAAACACTTTGTTGCGGCAATTTCGGTCGGCGTTTATCAGGGCTTGCCGGTGCTGGATCTGGATTATGTCGAAGATTCCGGCTGCGATACCGATATGAACGTGGTCATGACCGATACCGGGCATTTTGTGGAAGTGCAGGGGACGGCCGAAGGCGTCGCCTTCGATCGCGGCACGCTGAATAGTTTGCTGGACCTGGCGCAAAACGGCATCGCCGAATTGGTTACGCTGCAAAAGCAGGCTTTGGGTTTGCTTTGATTTGCATTAGGAATGCTTGACTATGTCTAATACGATCGTGCTGGCATCGAATAACGCCGGCAAAGTGAGGGAATTCAATGCCTTGCTGGGGCCGGCCGGTTTTGTGCTGCGCCCACAAAGTGAATTCAACGTGCCGGAAGCGGAAGAGCCTTATCTGACGTTTGTCGAAAATGCGCTGACCAAAGCACGCCATGCCGCGCGTCTGACCGGCTTGCCGGCGCTGGCGGACGATTCCGGCGTGTGCGCCAATGCCCTGGGCGGCGCGCCCGGCGTACTATCCGCCCGCTATGCCGGCGAGCCGAAATCGGACAGCAATAACAACCAAAAACTGGTCGCCGATCTGGCCGCGCAGGCCGATCATTCTGCCTATTATTATTGTGTGCTGGTATTTGTACGCCATGCCGACGATCCGCAACCGGTCATCGCCGACGGCCGCTGGGACGGCGAAATCGTGGCAGAGGCGCGCGGCACGGGCGGTTTCGGCTACGATCCGCATTTCTGGCTGCCGCAGTTCGGCAAAACCGCCGCGCAGCTCAGCGCCGAAGAAAAGAACCGTTATTCGCATCGCGCACTGGCTTTGCGCGCTTTGGTCGAGAAGCTGGTAAATTTACCTAAATGATCCCGATCAAACCGGTATTCGATACCAAACCCGCGGCCCCTGGTCACAGTCACAGCACCAGCACAGGCCCAGCCGATGTCGCTGCCGCGGCCGCGGCCGATGCGGCGTCATTCGGCGCCTCGCCCGCGCAAGCCGCGCTGGCGTTCCTAAAGCCGGGCAATCTGCATTTAAACGCGCTGCCGCCGTTGTCGCTCTATGTGCATTTCCCCTGGTGCGTCAAAAAATGTCCCTATTGCGATTTCAATTCGCATGAGGTCAAAGGCAGTTTTCCCGAAACCGAGTATCTGAACGCCCTGCGCGCCGATCTGGAAGCGGCGCTGCCGTTGATCTGGGGCCGCAAGATTTACACCATTTTTATCGGCGGCGGCACGCCCAGTCTGTTGTCTGCCGCAGGACTGGACCGTTTGTTGTCCGATATCCGCACGCTGTTGCCGCTGGACGGCAATATCGAGATCACGATGGAAGCCAATCCCGGCACCTTTGAAGCCGAGAAATTCCGCGCCTATCGCGCCAGCGGCGTCAATCGCTTGTCGATCGGCATTCAAAGCTTCAATTCAAAGCATCTGCAAGCGCTGGGGCGAATTCACGACGGCGACCAGGCGCAGCGCGCGGTCGATATTGCCCAGCAGCATTTCGATAATTTCAACCTGGATCTGATGTATGCCTTGCCGGGCCAGACCTTGGCCGAAGCGCAAACGGATCTGGCGCGTGCGATCGGCTACGCGCCGCCGCATCTCTCTCTGTATCACCTCACACTGGAACCGAATACGCTGTTTGCCAAATATCCACCGTCATTGCCGGATGACGATGCCAGCGCGGATATGCAGGACATGATCGCGCAACAAACCGCCGCCGCCGGCTATGAGCATTACGAAGTATCGGCGTATGCACAGCCTGGACGGCAAGCACGGCACAATTTGAATTACTGGCAATTCGGCGATTATTTGGGCATTGGCGCCGGCGCCCACTCAAAACTATCGTTTCCGCATCGCATAGTGCGGCAAATGCGCTACAAACATCCGCAAACTTATCTGACCCAAAGCGCGGCCGGCAATCCCATTGCCGAATCGGCCGAAATCGAACGCGATGCGCTGGGTTTTGAATTCATGCTCAATACGCTGAGACTCAATGCCGGCTTTGCGCCGAATCTGTTTGCCGAGCGCACGGGGCTTGGCATCGGCGCGATTGAGGCAGCGTTAAACGATGCCGAAAAACGCGGATTATTGCAGCGAGATCACCAAAATATCGCTCCTACTGCGCTGGGGCGGCGGTTTTTGAATGATTTGCAGCAAATATTTTTGCACGACAACTAATAGTGCTGTCCGAATTCTGAGTTATATTGTTTGCAAATTGACACATTAATAAGATTTTTCCTATATATTTACTGCACGAGTATTTGTAGGTAAAGTTGAATAAGTGTTAAGTAAGTGAATAACAACTGAAGCAGAGATATTGCCTGCTATAGCGCGAGCCATTAATGATCTTTATGAATAGCGCAAAGAAATGCTGACACCTGAAATGGCTGTCCAAAATACAAGTAATCCGTCTTTCCCTTTGGTTTTTTTAGAGCCAATTGCAGACGTGAATCACCAATGGGTGGCGTTGGCCCTGCATCTGTCGCCTTCCGACGGCAACAACACCAGCCTGCTCAACCGATTATTCAGCGAATACGAATTAGAAGCCGCATTGGGCGCATTGCGTTGCGTGCTGCCGGTGTTCGATCCCACCCGCTTTGAAGCGGAATTCGAAGCGCCGCTGGCGCCGGCGCAACTGGTATTGCGCGTACCTGTCGAACATTGCGCCAATGGCGCCCACGCCGATGCCTTGACGCGCTTGCATGAGCAGGGCTTTTGCATTCTGGCGCAGGGTTTGCCGAGCGGAAATACATTGCTGGGCGAAGAGATCGCCGCGGTTGCGCTCGATTACAGCGCCACGACCTTTGTGCAAGCAAAATCCTGGCTGGGCCGGGCCGGTATCGGCTGGCATCTGGCCGAAGACGTGAACGACCAGAATTCCTTCGATGTCTGCCAGCAAACCGGCTTCCGCTGGTTTTCGGGCGAATACCCACTGCATGCATCAAGCCAAGCCTCGCGCCGCGATCCCACTTCGCGCATGCGTTTGTTGCGTCTGCTCGACATGGTCGCCAGCGATGCCGATTCGCATGAAATCGAATTACAGATGAAGCACGATCCAACGCTGAGCTATCAGCTATTCAAGTTGGTCAGCTCGGCTGCGTTCGGCTTCAATTCCACGATTAGCAATTACACGCAGGCGCTCAATTTAATCGGCCGCCGGCAATTGCAGCGCTGGCTGCAACTATTACTCTACGCACGCCATGCCAGCGATAAATCGAATAATCCATTGCTGCCGCGCGCGGCAGCACGGGCGGGATTGATGGAAGCGCTGTGCCAGAAGCTGGGTTGCGATCGCGACGAGCAGGATCGCGCATTCATCGTCGGCATGTTTTCGCTGCTGAGCGTGCTGCTATCGATGCCGATGCTGGAAATCATCGGCCCTCTGAAACTGCCTCTGGACGTATTAGGTGCGCTCACTGAACGGCGCGGCCGTCTGGGCAGCCTGCTGCGGCTGGTCGAACGCGCCGAATATGGCGAGATCCCATTGCGTCACGCCGATCTGTCCGGTTGTGGCTTGACTGCGCAAGCCTATTGCCATGCGCTGGTGCACGCATATCGCTGGGCATCGCATGTCAGCGCCGAGGCACAGGCATGATCACGGCGCTGCAACCGAACGATGTCGCAATCTGTTCGGCGTTGTTCGACATGATCTGGTCGCTTGAAGGCACGTTGCTGCACGAGGGCCTGAGCGAGATTATTTGCCGCATGCTACGCGTGCACGACGGCTGTTTCTGCCTGGAATGGCCCGAGCGCAGCGGCCTGGTCGAGACCATCTCGCACAACGGCGTGATCCACGGCCATTACTTATTACCTTCGACGGCGGGCGTCTACCATGAAGTCGATCGCGCCCGTCTACGTGAATTCGCGGCACTGACCGCACGCCTGCTGCACACGCGTAGCGAGACCAGCATGCGCGCGCGCGAGCTGAACCAGATCGAACGTCAACTGGAAGAGCAGGCCCAGATTCTGCAGCAGATGCATGAATCTGTGATCACGATGGATCAGGCCGGTTTCATCACAAGCTGGAACCAGGGCGCCGAACAACTGTTCGGCTACACCTCGATCGAAGCGGTCGGCCGCAATGTCCTGTTTCTTTACGAGAACGATGAAGGCGACGACATCCAGATCAGCGATCTCTTCATGCAGCCCGGCGGGCGTGAAATGGAAGTGCGGCGCAGGAAGAAATCCGGCGAAATATTCTGGGCCAGCCTGTCGCTATCGATCATGCGCGACGGCGAAGAAAATCCGGTCGGCATGATCGGTTATCTGACGGACATTACCGAGCGCAAAAATACTGAGAAACTGATTCATCATCTGGCCTATTACGACGACCTGACCAAGTTGCCGAATCGGACCATGCTGACACGCACCATCGATCACGCGTTGTCGGCATCGGGGCAGGGCGGCGTGTATGGCGCGCTACTGTTCATCGATCTGAATCGCTTCAAACCAATCAACGACACGCTGGGCCATCTGATCGGCGACAAAGTCCTGATTGAAGTGGCGCGCCGGTTACGCAAGGCCTTGCCGGAACAGGACGTGGTAGCCCGGCTTGGCGCTGATGAATTCGCAATTGCGCTATTCGATATCGACAAGGATTATCACGCCGGTTTTGCCGCGCAAAAATTAATTGCGTTGTTCGAGGAACCGTTTTTTATCGACGGCCACGCGTTGCGTCTGGGCGCCAGCATCGGCATCAGCCTGTATCCGCAGGACGCCACCGATACCGAAACGCTGCTGCGTCTGGCCGACATCGCCATGTACCGCGCCAAGCGCGGCGGTGAAAACGACGGTGGCGGCTACGCCTATTATCGTGCCGACATGAGCGACAACACGCTGGAACTGCTGCGCATAGAAACCGGCTTGGTGCGGGCGCTGGAACATAACGAATTACTGCTCTATTACCAGCCGAAAATCGAAGTGCAGCACGGCAGGGTCAGTGGCGCCGAAGCACTGGTACGCTGGCAGCATCCAGAACGCGGCCTGCTGCTGCCGGGCGAGTTCATACCGATTGCGGAAAAAACCGGTCTCATCGGACAACTGGGAGAATGGGTGCTGGAATGCGCCTGTGCACAGGCGCAAAGCTGGCAGAGTAATGGCTTGCCGCCGATACGGATTTCAATCAATGTCACCGCGGTCGAATTCACCCGCTCTTTGCCGGAGCGCATTGCCGCCGCATTGGAACGGCACAAACTCAGCGGCGCCTGGCTGGAACTGGAAATCACCGAAGGCATGCTGATGCACAGCACCGACCAGCTGATCGCCATCATGGAAAAAATCGGCCAGCTTGGCGTGACCATATCGCTGGACGATTTCGGCACCGGCTATTCGAGCCTGTCGTATCTGAAGCGCTTCCCGATCAACACATTGAAAATCGACCGCGCGTTTACGGTCGGCATCCCAGACGATTCCAACGACTGCGCAATTGCCAGCGCGATCATCAGCATCGGCAATCAACTCAAGCACAAAGTGATTGCTGAAGGTGTGGAAAACCGTGAGCAACTGGCGTTCCTGAAGGAGTCTGGTTGCACTGAAATGCAGGGCTGGCTGTTTTCGCCGGCGATTCCCGCTGAAGATTTCGAATACATGCTGGTCATCGAAAAGCGTTTCAAAATTTGAGTGGCCGATAGCAGCGCAAACCGCGGCCTTTTTTAGGTATAATGCCCCCCTTACGGAAGCGTGGCCGAGCGGTTGAAGGCACCAGTCTTGAAAACTGGCGACGGGGTAACCCGTTCGTGAGTTCGAATCTCACCGCTTCCGCCAGAGACACCAAAAATACCCAAAGTCATTGATTTCATTTACAGCCAGCCTGTTTTTAACGCTGGCTGTAAAAATGCGTCCTGCCAATAAAAAATATGCAAGGGAAGCTGCCATCATGAAGAAGCCAGTAAACCGTTGTCCGAAACAGAAAGCCCTCACGCTCGCCATGACGGCGGCTTTGCTTGTCATGGCGCAGGCGGCCGTGGCCCAGACGATCATCAGCACCCCGACCACCGGCCCTTTTCAATGGACTAGCGGTGATGTTTCTGTCACCTCGACGATTTCCAGTGGCGCTACCGGCATCGCGACCAACGCCGCCGTCGGCACACTGACCAACACCGGCTCGATCAGCGGCAGCAACACCGGTATCGCGAACAACGGCGGCGCGATCGGTGTGCTGATCAATAGCGGCACGATCAGTAGCGGCACGATCAATAACGGCACGATCACGGCCAATTACGGCATCAACAACAACGGGCACATCATTCTGTTGGACAACACCGCTGGCGCTACCATTCACGGGTTTTACGCGGGCATCTCCAACGTCACCACCATCGATACGCTGTCCAATGACGGCACGATCAGCGGCATCACGGGCATCAAGAACTTCTTCGGCATGATCGGTACGCTGACCAATAACGGCACGATCAGCGGCAGCCAAACTTCGGGCATCGACAACAACGCCGGCGCCACGATCGGCACGCTGATCAACAACGGCATCATCATCGGCCCCTACAACGGCATCGGCAGTCTCAACGGCACGTTCACCACATTGACCAACAGCGGCATGATCAGCGGCGGCCACACGGGCATTTTCCTCAACGGCACGAGCACGGTCGGCACGCTGACCAATAGCGGCACGATCACCGGCCCCAGCTTTGCCATTGACAACGAAGCGGGCGCCTCGCTCGGGCCGGTCACGAATTCGGGCATGATCGCCGGTAACATCGTGAACCGCTCCGGCCACGACCTGAGCATCAGCGGCGGCACGGGTACGACATTCGGGACGCTGACAGGCTACGGTGGCGGCAGTAGCCTCGGCGTCATCACCAACACTGCTTCGAACGTTGCATTCGGTGCCGGCAACCTGCTGCTCAACGACAACATCAACGTCGGCAGCAACGCGGTGAACAACACCGGGACGGCGGTGCTCCAAGTCAACCAGCCGGTGATCATCACGGGCAACTACAACCAGGGTCTTGGTGCGACGCTGCAAATCGGCGTGGCCAGCGGCGCTACGACGCTAGGCGCGATCACGGATACCGGCTACGGCCGGCTGGTGGTGACCGGCAATTCGACCATTGCGTCGGGTTCGTCAGTGACCCTGCAGTCGAACGGTTACGCATTCGCCGCCGGGCAACGCTACGTGGTGATCGATACCACGGGCGCCGCGGTCTACAACCAGGGCAGCCTGCATTATTCGATCAACGGCGGCTCTACGTTGACCGTGACCGGCTCGGTGGTGTCTAACGGCAGTCATAGCGATCTGATGTTGAGCTTGCTCAGTAGTACGCCGGCGCCGACACCGACGCCTGCACCGACATCAACACCGACACCGAGCCCCGTATCGATCGCGACCGCGACCGCGCCGAACGCCGTTGCGTCGCTCAATGGCCTGCTGAGCTACACCGGCATCAGCGATCCTGCGCTACTGAACATGTACGACGTCGCGCTGGGCGCCCTGAGCCCAGGTTCGACTGCGACGGCCAACCGGATCGGCAAGCAACTGGGCCCGACCCAGACCGGCACGGCGGCGGCCGCGCCGACCATCGACGCCCTGAACGTGGTGAGCGGCCACGTTGACGCATTGCGCCTTGCGCAGGCGGGCAGAACTGGTAGCGGTGTGGCCACCGGCGAAGGCGCGCCGCAATCGGGCGTGTGGGGCCAGGCATTCGGCGGCCATGCGAGCCAGAATGAGCGCGACCAAGTGGACGGCTACAGCGCCAACTATGGCGGCCTGCTGATCGGTGTCGACAAAGCACTTAACGACAACTGGCGTGCCGGCGGCGTATTCACCTACAGCAATACGGCGGCCGACAGCACCGGCGACACCACAGGCGACACAACCCGCATTAACAGCTACGGCCTGATCGGCTATGCCAGCTATACCGGCAGTCCGTGGTATGTGAATCTGTCGGGCGGCGTGGTGCAGCAGCAGTACGACACAACGCGTCAGGTGAACTTCCAGCGCTTCTCGGGCACGGCCAACGGTCACTTCAGCGGCCAGCAGTATGTGGCGCGCGCTGAAGCGGGCTATCCGTTGGCGCTGGGCAGCGTCACGCTCACGCCATTGGCGAACCTCACGTACAGCTATCAGAACCAGGGCAGCTATACGGAAAGCGGCGGCAACGGCGCGGCGCTGGCGGTCGATGCGGCGCACGCGAATTCGGTCAAGAGCGGCCTGGGCGCGAAGCTGGAAAAGAGCTTCTCCAGGAGTTACGGCGAGATCGTACCGGACCTGCAACTGCAGTGGATCCACGAGTACGACCACACGGCGCAGGCGACGGGGGCGAGCTTCGCGGCAGACCCAACCGGCCAGACGGCGTTCACCACCATGGGGGCAACGCCGGTGTCGGATCTGGCGGATATATCGCTGGGCGTGACGCTGCTGAAGGCGAACAATCTGAGCCTGTCGGCGCGCTATGAGTTGCAAGCCGGATCCGGTTTCGTCTCGCAAACGGGCATCGTGCGCCTGCGTCAGTTGTTCTGATCCGACGGTGAATCTCAGAGACAGTGTAATCACGGGCCTTTACGGCCCGTTTTTATTTTCACCCCGCCATCATCCATGGCAGGTATCTGCCTTGAACGCTACGTTCAAATCGAACAGGCTACGGCGGCGGCGCAGCGATGGCTGATCAAGCGCAGGGGCTGCGTGAAGCGGTGGCGGTTTTCAATGTCGGCGATAGCGATTTGGTGAGCGCACCTTTGCGCACGATACTGCGTCGGATGCCGGGCAAGACGCTGCTCCGTTTGTAATCGGAGTTGAAAATAGTTGAAAAGAGTTGTCGGCAAACAACATACTTTTCGTAAAGAAATTTTTATAGTCTTAACAATTACATATCGCCGAATAACGTTATTTTGAATTTTCCGACCGGAAATTTAACGTTTTTCTCACATTTTGATTTTTTTTTCAAATTGAGACATAAAAGAGTAATTTATATACCAATAATTTGCCGCAAGGAAAAATTGCTCAAAGAAAATAGTTTCTGTATAAATTTAAATCCAGTTGCAAGCACTAATACGAACAAGCACTCCACATGTTCATTTGCCAACCCTCTTTTCAACAGGAGGTCTTGGCATTTTTCATGATGCGGGTAAGCGTCAATAACAATAAGAATTGCTAAAGCGGGATTTGAATGGGGTATTCAAAGAGCTGGGGAATGTGGCGCCGGATGTTCGCGGGCGCGACATTAGTACAAGCCGGATTAACATTTGCAGGCATCGCGGCCCCCGTATCGGCGGCCAATAACGCACCCGACGCGAGTTCGACGGCCATCTCGGATACGCAAGCGCAGCGCCGGAATGCCCAGCAAGAAGCCCTGGAGCGAGAGCGTCAGCAAAAGGCGCCCATTGTCGATCTGCAACCGTCGGCCGCTGCCATCCCAAACGACGACGGCTTGGTGCCGCTGGAGTCGCCCTGCTTCAAAACAGATACGCTCGTGCTGGTGCTGCCGCCTGGCTTAAGTGAGCCGGTGAAAGCCGTTGGCCAAAGGGCCTTGGCGCCGGATTTTTTATCGCTCCACGCATCCCTCCTATTTGCATCGCATTACCTTGAACGCTATCGCGGCCAGTGTATCGGGCGGGAAGGCGTCAACCTCATCGTGCACCGTTTATCGGCGTTAATTCTGCAAAACGGTTACAGCACTACGCGCCTGCTCATTCCCGAACAAGATCTATCCGGCGGCACGCTCAAGCTCGACTTGATTCCCGGCGTCATCGGCGAAATACGGTTTGCCGACGCGGCAACTTACGGCACATGGCGCAATGCATTTCCCACGCATGCCGGCGATCTGCTGAATTTGCGCAAACTTGAACAGGGCCTGGAACAGATGAAGCGCGTGCCGAATCAGGACGTCGACATGCAAATCGTCCCAGGTAGCGCCACCGGCGTGAGCGATGTGATGATCGCCGTCAAGCGCACCAAGCCTTGGACCTTGTCGGTGAGCCTGGACGACAGCGGATTGAAGTCCACCGGCCAACTGCAAAGCAGCATCAATTTCGCATGGAATAATCCACTCGGCTTATCCGATATTTTCAATCTCAGTTATAGCCACGATGCCAATGGCCACGCCAATCTTTACGGCACCTTTGGCAATAGCGAGTATTACTCGCTGCCCTGGGGTAACTGGACCTTTACCGAAACCGCCAGCCAATACCACTACCATCAGGAAATCGCCGGCGCAGTTCAAAGCTTTGTCTCCAGCGGCGACTCGAAGACGCTCGATTTCAAGACCGAGTACGCGTTCTATCGCAACCAACTGCAGAAAAATACGCTTGCTTTTCGGACCGGCAAGTATTTCAGTCATGCGTTTATCGACGGCTCGCCCATCGACATTCAGCGCCGCGACAATAGCTACGCCGAAGTAAGTTTGGCGCATAAACATTACTTCGGTGAAGCACAGCTCGATACGACTCTGGCGTATCGATGGGGCGTGCCGTGGTTCGGCGCGCAGAGCGATTTGTCCGGTGCCGCCAACGGCGGCCCAACTTACTACTATCACATCGAAACACTGGACGCGACCTTGAAGGCGCCGTTCCACATCGGCAGTCTGCCCCTGCATTATTTGGCGACGATCCATGCGCAAGACTCGTCCAGCGTGCTGTATCCGACCGAGTACTTGTCAATCGGCAGCCGTTATACGGTACGCGGTTTCGACGGAAATACGCTGCTTGCCGCTGAAAAGGGTGTGTTTCTGCGCAACGAACTCGAAGTACCGCTCGGCCAAACCGGGCAAGCACTCTACCTCGGTGTGGATGGGGGAGAAGTGTTCGGTCCGAATGCACAAAACCTGCCGGGCAGGAAGTTGGCCGGCGCTGTTCTGGGCCTGCGCGGCAACCCCTTTCAAAACGCCTATTACGACGTCTTCATCGGCGGTCCTCTTTATCAGCCGAATAATTTCCCGAACCGCTGGCCGGTGGCGGGCTTTAGTTTGAGTTATCAAATATGAGCGCCAATATGACCACCACCATGACGACGATCCCGCAGCGAAAAACCGCCAACGCCAGAGCATGGATAGCCTATGCGATCTCGTGCGCATTGATCGTGCAGCCGATGCCGGCGCTGGCCCAAGTGACCGCTGCAGCAGGGGCAGCGGCAGCCAACAAGCCGGTGGTCGATGTCACAGCTAATGGACGGCCTCTGGTCCAGATCACCGCGCCGAACGCGGCTGGCGTATCGAATAATCAGTATTCTGCTTATAACGTGACGAGCCAGGGCGTCATTCTGAACAATGCCCAAAGCACGGTATTGACGCAGCAAGGCGGCTATGTGGGCGCCAATCCGTATCTGGCCGCAGGCGGCGCGCGCATTATCGTGAATCAGGTTGTGGGCGGCAGCGCCAGCCAATTGTCGGGCTACACCGAAGTGGCGGGACAACAGGCCGAGGTGGTGATTGCCAACCCGGCAGGCATTTATTGTTCGGGCTGCGGTTTCATTAATACCACTCGCGGTGTCTTGACCACCGGCACGCCCGTGTACGGCGGCAGCGGCAGCTTGGACGCCTTTCACGTGACCGGCGGCCAGATCCAGATCGATGCGGGCGGATTGAACGGCAGCAACGTCGACCAGGTCGACTTGATCGCACGCAATGTAAAGATCAATGGCCAACTCTGGGCCAACCAGCGGCTGAATGTCGTGACCGGCGCCAACGATGTCAACTACACCGATCTGAGCACCCAAGCTCTCACGCCGGATGCGAACAAGCCGAGCGTGGCGATCGATGTCGCACAGCTTGGCGGCATGTACGCCAATAAAATCAAACTGGTCGGCACGGAAGCCGGTGTCGGGGTCAATAGCTTGGGGACGATCGCTGCGCAAGCCGGCGACTTCACACTCAATAACCAAGGCCAGATAAGCTTGGCCGGGAGCACCACCGCCAGCGGCAATGTGCAAATTAATGCAGCCGGCAATGTCGCCAATAGCGGCGCGCTTTACGCCGGACAGAATGCCGATGTCAGTGCGCAGGGGCAAGTCAGTAATAGCGGCACCCTGGCGGCGCTCGGCAATGTGAACCTGAATGGCGCAACGGTCAATTCGAGCGGCGCACTCGGCGCGGGTATCGATACACACGGTAATCTCACCGGTAACGGCAACCTGACGGTGAGTGGCGCCGGTGCGGTCGCCATGAACGGACAAAATCTCGCCGGCGGCAATATCGCCGTGAACGGTAGCAGTCTGAATTTGACAGGAGCGACCACAAGCGCGGTCGGAATAGCGACCTTGACGGCAACCGGCGCCTTGCTCAATAACCAGGGCCAGGTAAGCGCAACCCAGTTGACAGTGAATGCGGCAAGCTTGTCCAACCAGGGCGGCACACTCACCCAGACCGGCACGGGCGACACGGCCCTGACGATAGCCGGCAGTCTCGACAACACCAATGGCGTGATCGCAAGCAATGCCCAGAACATGACCATCCGCTCGGGCAGTCTGATCAATCAAGGCGGCCAGATTAATCACGCCGGTACGGGCGCGCTCGCGCTGTATACCGGCGCTCTGACGAACAACAGCGGCGCTATCGCCACCAACGGCCAAAGCACCATCAACGCCATCAGTCTGACCAATACCTCAGGCGCGATCAGCGCAGCCAACGCACTCGGCATCAACGTCACGAATCTGTTGGATAACAGCGGTGGAACACTAAGCGCTACCGGCGCACTGGCGGCCAATGCGGCCGCATTTAAAAATGTGCAAGGCAACATCAGCGGCGCGACGGTCGGCCTGACGATTGCGCAATTGGACAACAGCGGCGGACGGATTCTCACCAATCAACTGAACGTGCGTGCCACAGATCTGACCAATCGGGGCGGTACCTTGACGCAATTTGGCATCGGTGCAATGACGCTGGCGGTGTCCAATGCGCTCGATAATTCGAACGGCGGCATGATCCAGACCAACAGCGCCGATCTGACGCTCGCGCCGGCGAGTTTGAACAATAACGGTGGCACGATCATGCTCGCCGGCACAGGCGCCTTGACGATCGCGCCGGGCAACGGCGCCGGGACATTGAGCAACGTGGGCGGCACGCTCGCCAGCAACGGTCAAGTCGCAGTATCGGCCGTCAGCTTCGACAACACGGGCGGCACAGTTTCGGGCCAGAGCAATGTCATTGCCGGCATTGCCGGTGCGCTCAATAACACCCGTGGCACGCTGCGTTCCAATGCAAGCCTGAGCGCGACCAGCGGCGGAGCCTTGAACAACACTGGCGGAACAATCAATGCAGGCGGCATCGCAGCAGCCAATAACAACAGCACCCTGAACCTGAGCGCCGTTTCCGTCGACAATACCGGTGGTTCGATCAACAACCTTGGTGCAGGTGCGACCACCGTGTCGGGCACGACCCAGATACTCAACAGCAATGCGGCCCAAGCAACCGGGATGGGCAGCATCAGCGGCAACGGCGCTGTAACGCTTGCCACTGCCGTGCTCTCGAACACGCAAGGCGGGCAAGTAAGCGGCGCGAATCTGCAAATCAACGCGAACAGCATCGACAATAGTGGCGGCAAAATCGGCAATACACCGAACGCCAGCGGCAATGTCGGCATCAGCACCAGCGGCGCGGTAACCAACGCGGGCGGCCGGATCGGCGCTGCACGCAACCTGACGATTGCTGCCAGCACCTTGTATGGCGCCGGCGCTTTCACTGCAGCGGGCGATGTCGCCTTGAATTTGCAGGGCGACTTCGATAATGCCGCAGGCAACCAGATCAGCGCGGCCAACAATCTGACGTTTACCTTGCCGGGTAATTTGACTAACGCCGGCTCCCTGCTGGCGGTCAACAATCTCAATGTCAGCGCCGCCAATATCAACAACACGGGCAGCATGGCGGCGGGCGGTTTGTTAAGTACAAATTCGGCCACGCTCACCAACAGCGGCACGATCATCGGGGCTAGCGTATCGCTTACGGCCAGTCAATCGATTGCCAATCTGGGCACCACGGCATTGATCGGCGCCACCGGCAGCGCCGGAAAACTGGAACTGCTGGCGCCCGACATCGAGAAC
>DATMOE010000406.1:0-9506 GCA_035568435.1 Herbaspirillum sp.
GCTCAGACCCACGGTCTCGGTATCTGACGGCGCACCGGCAAACCACAGACCGGTGTTGGCGTATTTGACGCTACCGTAAGTGCCGTTGAGATACAGGCTGAAGCCGCTGCCCAACAGGATATTGCTTTCTGCTTCGATACCCTGGCTGATCTCTGTACCGCTCAGGTAGTACACGGGATTCAGATTGGCGTCGAGATAAGACGAATAGCTGCCTTGCAACGAGGTGTGATAAACATCGAAATCGAATGTGTATTTATCCGACTGCCAGACCGTGCCGAATTGGGTCGTCCTGGCGTATTGCGGTTTAGGTTGTGTGGCGACATAGGCGTTCTTTACGTCGAACACGGAGGTTGGCGGAATGATGTCGCCAGTGCCGTATTGGCCGTACAGCGACCAGTTCGGCTGCAACATGTAGTGCACGTCAAAGGACGGCAGTACATCGTGATAAGAGACGGTATTGGAAACGCTGGCAGCGCCGCCAAGGTTGCCGACGCCGGGGCTGCCGGTATCGGGCATGTGATTGAAGTCCTGCTGGTAGAAAGCGTACTTGAGGCCCGGTGTGACTTTCAACTTATCAGTGACGTTGAATTCATATTCCACGAACGGTTGCACCGTGGTCGTTGTATAGGTTTCCTGGTTTTGCGGGAGACCGGAATTTACCCAAGTCTGAGGATTTGCATTGGTTGTGTAACGGACGCTGTCTGCGTAGTCAAGCCAAAGGCCGGTACGCAAGGTGCCCATGGAGGATTCCTTGCTCAGGCGCAGTATGTTGCCCTTGGTTTCATACTCATTGAGCTTGGCCGATGCGGAAGTGGCGATATTGGCGGCAGTCGGCGCGACGTTAGCGTAATTCTGATTGTTCCCATAGCGATACGCGTAAACCTTGTCATCGAGTTTCCAGCCATCGCCCAGATTGGAGGTGATACCGACGTAATCGAAATAGGTGTCGACGTTGTAGAAGTTGTAACGCCAATAGTTCGCCTTGGTCGGATCGTTACTCAGCAGATAATTGTTGCCGTACTGAGCGATCTGCCCCCGGGTAGGGTTGACGACGTTCGGGGTGTTGTTTTGCATATTGAGCGCCGAAGCAAATACGGTCAGCACCGTATTATTCGTCAGTGCGTTCTGATACTTGAGCGAGAAGTCTTTGCGAGACTGATCGTTATATGTCTGATAGCCATCCGATGTCATGTTCTGTGCAGTGAACAACAGGTTCTGGTTGCCATCTTCGCCGAATTGGCCGGTCTCGTGTTCGAAGCCGAGCGTATGGGTATTCCATGAGCCTAGCGAACCGCTGACGGTGCTGCTTTCTTGTGGATCAAGATTGCGCGACAACAGATTGATCGAGCCGTTGAAGGTCGCTACGCCGATCGTCGAGGCCGAACCGGGGCTGCGGTCAACCACAGTGCCGCCCAGGAATGGCCCGGGGAAAAAGACCCAGGAGTGGTGACTGACGCCGTTGGTATCCTGGAAAGGGATGCCGTCAAAGGTCATGTTGTAGTTACCATCCGTAAAGCCGCGGAAGTTGGTCCGGGTGTCGCCTAGTCCGACACCGTTCGGGCTATAGCTAAAGAGGCCTGGGGTCATCTGAACGGCTTGGCTGAAATCCGCCGTCGGTGCGACGTAATTACGGAGGAAATTATCGCTCACTGACGTTTGGGCCGAGCGTGCCGCCAACGAACTCTGTGCAGGCGCCGTCTTGCTTGCAGTCGGGGCAGCAGAAGTTGGGCCCGCATCGCCGCCGTCGTAGCTCGCGCCGACTGTTCCCAAATCAGTAGCGGTGGTGGCGTCTGCTGCGAATGTCGTATTAATTGAGCAGGCTAATAGTGAGATGGCGAAACATGCCGGAAGTGTTGGACCGAAACGTCGATTGCTTGAAAACCACTGCATTTTATATGCCCCCTTAGAGCGGTTATGAAAAGCACAGGAGTCTATGAATCGCAAATGTCAGCGTCATGACATACGAATCGTTTTGGATAAATGCAACACTGGAAATTCGTTATTTTTGGATCGGATTTTTTGGATGTCTGCGCGCTTGCAGCACAGCATTTGATTCATGCTCTACGTAATTTTTGGTATCGAGCAGGAGGACGAATATACGCAAAACAAACCATGAATCTTTATTTTTTTTTACGTTTTCATCCGGGCTGATTTTAGTCATCCAATCGTCATATAGCGCACATGACTTATTGATGACATGCGTCTCTGCAAGACACATGCTGTCGCGTCGTCACCAAGAGCATGAGCCAATGGATCAGACCGCCGGCGAGTGCGCCCAGGATCACTTCGCTGCCCCGCATCAATCCCGCGTGCTCGACCGATGACCCCGGCACGGCGGTCAACAGCACAATCGGGCAAGTCCACAGGCAGACGCGAATGGCGGGGTGCCCGCTGGCGAACAGTGCGCACAGGCCAACGGCTACTGCGATTTGCAGTGCGGTTCCGATGCCGATATGGTGCGCCACCGTACTCACCATGATGGCGACCACAGCGCCGGTGATCGTGCCGATGACCCGCCCGACGATCGAATGGCGAGTCTCCTCGATACTCTCCTGGGAGACAATCAGGCTGGACATCGAAGCCCATACCGGATGCGGCAGACCAATAGCCGTTGCCAGCAAATAAGCAACTGTGCCGGAGGCTGCACAACGCACCGCGAACAGCAGCCTCTTTGGCATCTTTGTCATTCCCAACCGTGACATAACTGCAATCCCCTTAACGCCGCAGGTTGGTTTTCGCCAACTCGATCACTTCGTCGCCACGGCCGTTCATGATCGCCTTGAGCATATACAGGCTCATTCCCTTGGCCTGTTCGAGCTTGATCGCCGGCGGCATCACCAGTTCCTGCTTGGCAGTCACGACATCGACCAGTACCGGCCCATCGTGGGCGAACGCCTTGCGCAGCGCCGGTTCCACATCCTCGGACTGTTCAACACGCAAACCAAGCACGCCCATCGCATTGGCCATCGCGGCGAAGTTCGGATTGCGCAGGTCGGTGGAGGTGTCCAGATAACCGCTGGCCTTCATTTCCATCGCGACAAAGCCTAGCGATGCGTTGTCGTAGACGATAACTTTCACCGGCAGGCCGAGCTGCACCAGCGAAATGAAATCGCCCATCAGCATTGAGAAGCCGCCGTCGCCGGACAGCGAAATAACCTGGCGTTCTGGAAACGCAGCCTGCGCGCCGAGCGCTTGCGGCATCGCATTGGCCATCGATCCGTGATTGAACGATCCGAGCAGGCGGCGCTTGCCATTCATTTCCAGATAGCGTGCGGCCCAGACAGTGGGCGTGCCCACGTCGGCGGTGAAGATTGCATCTTCGGTGGCCAGTTTGCTGATGAGCTTGGTCAGATACTGCGGATGAATCGGCCGCCCCGGCGCCGACGGCACGGCGAGATCGTCAAGCCCCTGGCGCGCATTTTTGTAGTGCTTCAGCGAAGCGTCGAGGAAACCCCGGTTGGTCTTCGGTTTCAATTTTGGCAGCAAAGCGTCGAGCGTTTCGGCCACGCCGCCGACGATGCCCAGATCGAGTTCCGCGCGGCGGCCGAGTGCGTCTGGATTGATGTCGATCTGCACGATCTTGGCCTGGGTCGGGTAAAAATTCCGGTACGGAAAATCGGTGCCGAGCATCACCAGCACATCGCAATTGAGCATCGCCTGATAGCCCGAACTGAAGCCGATGAAGCCGGTCATTCCGACATCGAACGGGTTGTCCCATTCCACGTATTCCTTGCCGCGCAGCGCGTGTACCACGGGCGCGCCCAGTTTATCGGCCAGTGCAACCACCTGGGTGTGCGCGTCCGCGCAGCCGCTGCCGCACAGCAGCGTGACTGCATCGTTGCTGTCGAGCAGACTGGCGAGGCTATCCAGCCCTGCTTCATCGGGCAGCACCCGGGCGGCCAACGGCGGCACCCACTGCGCGCCTGCTGCCACTTCCTGCAACGCGACGTCGCCGGGGATCACGATTACGGCCACACCGCGTTTGAGGATCGCCGTGCGCATTGCGCGGTGCAAGACATGCGGCATCTGCGCGGCATTGGTGACCAGTTCGACGAAGTGGCTGCATTCCTTGAATAGTTCCTGCGGATGGGTTTCCTGAAAGTAATTCAGGCCGATTTCCGACGACGGAATATGCGCTGCGATGGCCAACATCGGCACGTGGTTGCGATGCGCATCGAACAGGCCGTTGATCAGGTGGAGATTGCCCGGCCCGCAACTGCCCGCGCAGACCGCGAGTTCGCCGGTGACTGCGGCGTCCGCGCCGGCCGCGAATGCCGCGACTTCCTCGTGGCGCACATGCATCCATTCAATGCTCTTCATGCGGCGCAACGCGTCGCTCAGACCATTGAGGCTGTCGCCGGTGACGCCCCAGATACGCTTGACGCCGGCCTGTTCCAAAGTTTTTGCCAGTTGTTCTGCTACGGTGATCTTCGCCATGATATTGACCTGTTGTCGAGTGATGTTGGGAGCAAGTATCTGGCGGCGTGGGGCAAACTACAATATATTGAGCGTGGTGATTTCGATATCTTTTAGTGAATAACAGGAGGCTCGCATGGAGCTTCGACATCTGCACTATTTCGTTGTGGTGGCCGAAGAGCGGCACTTCACCCGGGCTGCGGAACGCCTCGGTATCGGGCAGCCGCCATTGAGCCTGCAGATCCAGCGGCTGGAGCGCGAGATCGGCGCACAACTATTTCGCCGTTTGTCGCGCGGAGTCGAACTGACCGAGGCAGGCGTGTTGCTGCTCAATAATGCGCGTCAGATTCTGGCCCAGGTCGAGCGCACGTGCGCTGATGTGCAGCGCCTGTCCCGTGGCGAAATCGGCCACCTGCGCGTGGGCTTCGCTGGCGCCACCTACTTCCAGCCGCTGGTGCCGGCCATCATTCGTCAATACCGGGGCCGCCATCCCGAGGTCGTGCTGTCGCCGGAGCAAAGCAATACGCCATCGCTGGTGGATGGCCTGCTTGAAGGCCGTGTCGACGCGGCCTTCATCCGGCCACCGATCGAAAACACCGACGCATTGGAGGTTGAGTTGCTGGTCACGGAAGATATGCTGGTGGTGCTGCCGCATAGCCATCCGCTGGCGCGGTCCGGCGCGTCGGTATCGTTGTCGGCACTGGCCGCGGAGACCTTCATCCTGTTCCCGCGCATGATCGGCGCCGGTCTCTACGACGCGGTCACGAGCGCCTGTCAGCGCGCTGGGTTCATTCCGATACTTGGTCAGGAAGCGCCGCAAATTTCATCGATCGTGCCGATGGTCGGCGCCGGCTTCGGCGTGTCGATCGTGCCGCGCTCAACCAGCCAGATCCAGACCGACGAAGTGGTCTATCTGCCGATTGCGGGGGATGCGCCCAGCGCGCCGATCAGCCTTGCATGGCGACGCCACGATCCGTCGCCGATGGTGCGTCAGTTTCTGGCGGTGGCCCGGCAGATGGCGCGGGATTGGGGTAAAGCGTAGCGGTGAAGCAAGCACCGCAAACGATGCGCCTGCTTACCTGCCGGCAGATCTGAAACGCAACGCAATACTGGCGAACACGCCATCTTTCAACACCAGCGCATGCAGCAAACCTGCTGCGATATGCATGACGATCAGCGCAAAAAATATTTCGCCGACGATACCGTGCGCCAATCGCAGATTCGCATAAAGCGTGACGTTTTGCGCAACCAAGGGCGGCAGGTGCGTGCCCAAAAAGCCCGGCAAGGGATAGCCGCCGGCCGACAGCATCGCCCAGCCCAGCAACGGCATCGCCAACATGGCCCCATACAGCAGCCAGTGAGAGAGGCTTGCAGCATGACGCTGCCATGCCGGCATCGAGGATGGCAACGCCGGCGTCTTGCCGATCAAACGCAGCAGCAGACGCAGCACCGCCAGCACCAGCAAGAGCAGCCCCAGCGGTTTATGGATATCAATCAGCAACGGCCGCATGGATGAAAGCGTGCTGATCATGCCGACGCCGATCAACAGCATGGCTAACAGCAGCGGCGCCATCAACCAATGCAATGCACGCGACGGCAGGCTGAACCAGGTATTTGCAGACTTCATTGTTATTCCTTTCGCGTCGTTGAATGGGCTGCCGCAATCGCGGGGCCTGCGCCGTCTGCTTCCTCGCGGGTGCGCAGGTTGAAGGATTTTGAATAAGCGCCGGATCTTGCCGCCAGCAGCGGATCGTTCGATGCTGCGATGCCGTGCGGCAGGATCAGCGGATCGAAAGTCACATCGCGGCATGGGCCGTCTTCCTGCGTGACGGCGCTGTTCAGCGTCAGGGTGCCGGCATCGATTACGGGGCGATCGGCAGGCCACGACTGTGTAGCGTCATCCGTCACATCGCCCGGCTGCGCCAAGGTGAGCATCAAATGCCAGCGCAGCGGGCCTTGTTGTAATAGCTGCTTCAGATCCTGCTGGAGGAAATTAGGATCCTTGGGCGGCGGCGAGGCGACCGGCGCGTAGGCCCTTTCCGGCACCATGGCCCAGCGCACAGTGTGCTCGGCACCGTTGGCATTGATGAGTTTGAAAGCATTGATGCTGTAGTAGGCGCCGTTGGCCAGGCTGGATGAAGGCGGGTGGGTAGCCACCCAATGGCGGAATGCCGCTGTTTCTGGATGCGATTCGAAAAAGGCTTTCATGCGTGCCGGGTCCGGTTTGCCGGTATTAGGGTCGGGCCGGGAGGCGAGCAGTTGGTCGTAGAAGCCCTTCGGATCTTTTACGATAAACATGGGCGTATTGTTCATCCCGGTGCGCCATTGCTCGCCGTTGGGAAGCTGGAACAACAACGCCATGCTGCGCACCGGACTGTTTGCATCGGCTATCTCAGGGTTGCCGCCCGGTATGGCGAAGCGCCCGATGACCGGCGTGGATCTCACGCCGAAAACGGTCGCGTCCGAGAACGGCGCAGCGTTGCCGTTGCCTTCGAAATTGCCGATCACGCAGATGCCTTTGGCGTGATTGCGGCGAAAACCCGGGTGGGCGCCGAAGTCGCGATTAAAGGCGGTCGTGATTTTCGTCGGCGAAAGGCGCTGCGGGGATAGCCAGCCGGCGGCATAGCCGTAAGCGCCGATCAGTGCCAGGCCGACGCCGGCGATCAACAGCATCGGTCCGATGAATGGCGCATCGCCGGGTACGCCCAACGCGCGGCGCAGGCCGGCGAGACGGCGCGGTTTTTTATTGGATGGTTGAACTTGAAGAGATGTCATTTGCCGGTTCCGGGAAGGTCAGGTTAGGGCGACTATATGTCCGGCTCGGCAACGCGCAAATGACAATCGAATGACAAAATTGTCATGTTTGTGGATACCCCCAGTCTTGCCGATCGATATCGCGAAGACCTTTGACGTACAATTTTGGGACTTGGCGGTTGCGAAATTAGGCCTACTGTTTATCCACCTACCTATTTGATCGGATGGCTCCCAAATGACCAAGCACCCTTCCCAGCCGTCCCCCGGCATCATCGATGCCATCGTCAGCCACAACGCTGGCCGCGATGCGGAGCGTCTGGCAATGAAGTACGCCAAGATGCGGCAGAACGCCTTCATCTTCCTACGCGGCGCCTGCCATTTATTTTATGACGCGCTGCCAGATACGCCCCTGTTCCGCGAGGCGCCGCTGGCCTGGTGTTGCGGCGATCTGCATTTCGAGAACTTCGGCAGCTATAAGGGCGACAACCGGCTCGTCTATTTCGACATCAATGACTTTGACGAGGCGGCCTTGGCGCCCGTCACCTGGGACATGGTTCGCCTGCTGACCAGCATCCAGTGCGGGGCCGACGCTCTGCGTGCGACACGCGCGGAAGCGTTGGCCGTCAGCCAAAGTTGTCTGGATGCCTACCGCAGCGCGCTGATCAACAGCAAGCCGCTCTGGGTTGAACGGGAAACCTCCAGCGGACTCGTGAATGCGCTGTTGACGGATCTGCAGGGACGCGAACGCGCCGCCTTCCTGGACAAGCGCACGATCCGCAAAGGCCAACGACGCAGCCTGAAATTGGATGGCGTAAAGGCGCTGCCGGCTTCTGATTCCCAGAAAAAAACAGTCACCGAGTTCATGGATCGTTTTGCCGCCACACAGCAGAACCCAAGATTTTTTCAGGTGCTGGACGTCGGCCGTCGTATCGCCGGAACGGGCAGCCTTGGCGTGGAACGCTTTGTAGTGTTGGTTGAGGGCAAAGGCTCCCCGGACAGCAACTATCTACTCGATATCAAAGAAGCCAAGCCTTCGGCGATGGCGCCGCACCTCGCCCACCTCGGCATCCAGCAGCCGGCCTGGTCAAGCGAGGCAAGCAGGGTCGTCACCATTCAGGAACGGATGCAAGCGGTCGATCACGCTTTTCTGCAGCCGGTGGAACTGGCTGGCCTATCTTGCGTCTTGAAAGGACTGCAACCCTCGGAAGATCGCGTGGCCATCGGCGAATGGGGCAAGAAACTGGATCGGCTCAAGGAGGTTGTGATCACCATGGGGCGCAATCTGGCCTGGGATCAACTGCGCGCCTCAGGACGATCCGGGGCGGCCAATGCGGATGCGCTTGTCGCCTTCGCGCAAGGCGGCGACTGGGTGGCGGAGATGCTGGATGCAGCGATGGAAATGACCCTGACGACGCAGCAGCAATGGAAAACTTTCGCAGTGTGGCTGAGCAGCCATTCGTCGGGGGGCGGCTGAAGTTTTTAGGCCGTGGATATAAAAAAAACGGCTCAGATACTGTGTATCCGAGCCGTCTGTTTACGTAATTAAAGAAGCTGTCGTCCAGCTCCATTACCTTCCGTTCTTACCGGATTTTGCGTCCATTTTCCGTGACCACATCGAGGAATGCGCCGATCTCGCGATTCTGCAGCTCGTTTTCCGGCGCGGTAGCACCGGCGCCCGAGCTATGTCCCATCGGACGTTGCGCGTTGATCGAGATATAGCGCACGTCTGGAATGTAGCGCGCCGCTTCCTGGGACTCATACTCAGGATTGAGCAGGTCGCCGGTTCCCGCGAGAATCAAGGTTTTTGCCTTGATGGATTTCAGGGCGCGATGATAGTCGCCGTTGAAACCGGGTGTGGTGCCGAGGTTATGCTGGTCGTATGCCCAGCTCTGATAAATCCAGTCGGCCGCATCCATGCGCCGCCATTCGCGATCCTGGACGCCTTTCAGAAAGCCGATTGCATCCTGGGCATTCGGATAAAGCGATTCCTGATAGCCAGGCGTGCGCACAATGACGCCGGAAAGCCAGCCTGCCCACAGCCGCATTCCTTGCTCGGGCGGTGCGCTCGCAGGGTAGTTGCCGCCCTTCCAGAGCGGATCGGTCATGATGCTCTGGCGGATCATCTCCAGCACGCCCGTGGTCCATGCCGGGGTGCGTCCTAACGGAATGATCGGCACGACGCTATCCATCATGTCCGGGTAACTCACTGCCCATTGCAGCGATTGCATGCCGCCCATCGAAGCGCCGATCACCGTGACCAGTTTCTTGATCCCGAACTTTTCTGTGACCAGGCGCTGCTCCGAGTTCACCATGTCGCGAATATTGAATTTCGGGAA
>DATMOE010000407.1:0-15053 GCA_035568435.1 Herbaspirillum sp.
TCCCGATGAAGATAAGCGCAAGGTGATGGAGCGTTTCTATCGCGGCGATACCAGCCGCGGCACACCGGGCGTGGGCTTGGGCCTGAGTCTGGTGGCTGCCGTGGCGAAGCTGCACGGCGGCACCCTCCAGTTGACCGACAATCACCCTGGATTGGTTGCGACGCTGGTGTGTCATCCGGCGAATAATATGCATTAATGAGATCAACCATTTTCCCGACGCCGGGAAAATGGTCTGGCACCAGATGCCCAGATACGTCGTAGGTGGTTTTTGCTTTGGAAGCATGCAAGTCGAACGCACAAAGAGAAAAAGCGGTCACCGTGGATGGCCACGGTGACCGCTTTTTAATGACTGCCAAAGATCAGATTAATCGAAAAGCTTATTAGCAGTCTTGGCGATCAATCCGCCTTGATGGCGGGCGCCCTGCAAATCGAGTTCGCTCGGTTGCCGCTGGCCTTGGCTGCCGGCAATGGTGGTTGCGCCGTAAGGTGCGCCGCCGACGATCTCATCGAGCGTCATCTGCCCTTGATGGCTGTACGGCAATCCTACAATAGTGAAGCCGAAGTGCAGCAGATTCGTAATGATCGAGAACAGTGTCGTTTCCTGACCGCCGTGCTGCGTGGCCGATGAGGTGAAAGCGCCGCCGACTTTACCGTTCAAAACGCCCTTCATCCACAGGCCGCCAGCCTGATCCAGAAAAGACGCCATTTGCGATGACATGCGGCCGAATCTTGTCGGTGTGCCAACAATAATCGCATCGTAATCGGCCAGGTCGTTAATAACAGCTATCGGCGCTTTTTGATCCAGCTTGAAATGCGCGGCTTCCGCAACTTCTTTCGGCACGGTCTCCGGCACACGCTTGATGTCGACCGTTGCACCAGTAGCGCGGGCACCCTCGGCAATGGCGCCAGCCATGGCTTCAATGTGACCGTAGGACGAATAATATAAAACGAGAACTTTCGACATATGCTTCTCCTGATGAACGTGAATGGGAAGTTGGCAAGCTTGGACAAAGCCGCACGACAGTCGTTCAAATCGTGAGCGCACTTATTATGAAGCAGCTAGAACGCCGAATGGCCGACTGGCCCTCCCCCTCGCCACACGCTTGCTGCACCCTTTCTGATGGCCCGTTTAATTTTGGTAATCGCCTGCATTTCGTTCATTTTTCAATTCCTTTGAATTAAAAAACCCATTCTGCTTCTTTTTCTAATCGGCAAATATCGATTAACTTCAGACTTATCTTATTTTGAGAAGAAAAAGGTCACCCAATGGATCCATTAGCACCTCGGTTACCTCCCAATACTTACGAAAAACGATCCGTTGCCGAAGGTGGCACGCAACCAAATGAAGGTTGCTGTATAGGGTTCAGCATAAGCTTCAATCGCATTGTGGAGACAGTGCGATCGTTTTTCCCCCGAATTAACGGCCCAGCCCAGAACCCATCTGGCAGGCCTAGATTGAGCCTTTCTCGCCCTGATGAGGCAGCACCTGCAGAAAGCGCTGCGCAATTTACACCGTCAAAACCATCGACTGACTCAACGCAATACGCGAAAGATGTGAAGGCCTACAAAAAGACGGCAACCGATATCTTTGAAAAGGAGAAGGCCATTGCCATTCAGAAAGCTAGAGAGGAGTGCGAACAATTGGGGGTGCCTTTTCCAGAGCGAAGAGAAATACTGCCTCTTGAAGGAAATGCGCCATCAAATTACGCGGTGCAATACGAGCAAGATAAGCAGGACAAGAGAGTGCTGACCATCGATTTATTTATAAAGCAGTTGGCCATTACCATTGAGGCAGCTAAAAAGCAGTGCAGAGAAGCTATTTCAGCGCTGGCGTTGTCTTTCCAAGACCAAGAGCTAGAAATATCGGATCCTGAGAAAGAAGTGTCGTTATCGGACGACCAAATGCCTGCAGAGTATCAAAAAATGACAGAAGACGCGCGGAAAATACTCGATGATTTTGAGAAGCGTTTTCCTGAGGACATTATGAAATGCAACCAAAACACAGACATCACGCAGAGGCTGTGGTCGATACTTTATTCGATGGATTTTAAGAGCAAAAGCGATGCAGTTTATCCGCCGGAATTTGAAAAAATTATGCAAGATGTGTTCAATAAGATCCCTGAATATCAGTTCTTGGGTATCGCGGGCGGAGAAATCAACACAAAGCCAGGGATCGTTACTCGCGGAAAGATCAACCGCCTGTGCCTTGCATGTTTTCAAGATGCGAGGACCGAGAAATTCGCTGCTCTCAGAGAACAAGATCTAGCAATTCTTCGCCGTTTAAACGACGATCAGTTCAAAACGGTAGCTAAAAATTACGCGAGCGATTTTCTTGCAGAATGCAAAAGGCTTTCATCCACAGCCGGGGGTAAAAAAGATTTTGTATCTGACGTTCTAGTGCAAGCGCATAAAAACGTGAAAATCCGTGTGGAATCGTATAAGCCGCAGGAGACCTTGAGAATGATCGATGAGATGCTGGCGGCGTCTATCACGCCCACCATGCTTTTAGCCAAAATGTCATCTGCGGCTGCAGTTGCACCCGCAATATCCCCAGAAATGGCCCAGATCAATACCGCGCCAAGCACTCCCAAGCCAAAACCAAATCCTCATTTCCTTAACCTTAATCGACTCCGTTCATAAGAATGGAAGCGCGGTTCGGCTTAATAGGAAATAACGCGTAAATAAATAGCGCAGAGAATAACGCCAGCCATGCGAGGCAGTAAAAATGCATCGCGATCTTGCAACTGTCGTTGAAACAAAAATGGGCGCCAAAATCTGATCGGCGCCCATTTTCACATTCCCTGCTTCATTCCCTGACGCTGCTTCATTCCTCCGGCATTTTCAAGCGCCCGGTATGGTAATCGTACTCATAAACTTCACCGTAACGCCCCCATTCCACGGCAATTTCCAGCACGCGCTTGGCTTCTTCCTCTTCCAGCGATGCCTCCAGCAAATCGAGGAACGGCTTCTCCGGCAATGCGCCGGTAGGTTCGTGCTCCAGCCTGTCCCGAATGAGCGCTGCCAACGGTATATGCGCCAATAATTGCTGTCCGAAGATGGCTTTTCTGGAGGTATGGTCGGCCTCTGCATAGCGTATGCCGAGCGGCGTGAGCAAGATGTCGCCCTCTGCGACGTGCGCCAGCCCAAGCAGATTGAGCGCTTCGTAGGTCGGGAATAATTCATCATCGGACAGTTCCGCTTCTTCCGACAGATGCGGCAGATCGGCCTTGCCGTTAAAGGGCGCCGCCGCCAACAAATCGAGTATGCCTTCGATCCGCGCCACGTCGGTTTCCGGCAGCCGATAAACCGGCGCAGCATGGCTGACGGTATCGAGTGCCGCTTCGCGTGCCGGGCGCAAGGTCATCAGGCCGTAGACTTCATCGATGAGCGAGCGCACTTCTTGGGAATCGACATCGCGCGGCCGCGGCAGATCGATCTTGATTTCGCTGCGGATCATGCCGGGATCGCTCGACAGAATAATGATGCGATCGGCCATCATTACGGCTTCTTCGATATTGTGAGAAACGATCAGAATGCCTTTGGTCGGAATCCTGTCGGTATCCCAAAGTTCCAGAATATCGTCGCGCAGCGTCTCGCCGGTGAGGACGTCCAGCGCTGAAAACGCTTCGTCCATCAACAATACGTCCGGGCCGATCACCAGTGCGCGCGCAATGCCCACGCGTTGCCGCATGCCGCCGGAAAGTTCGCGCGGCAGCGCACCGCCGAAGCCGGAAAGCCCGATCATGTCCAGCATCGCATCGGCCCGTTGTTCGCGTTCGTTGCGGTCGATGCCTTGCGCTTCCAGTCCCAGCTCGACATTTTGCTGCACCGTCAGCCAGGGAAACAGGGCGAACGATTGAAACACCATCGCGATACCGGATGCCGGGCCGACGATTTCCTGGCCGCGATAGGTCGCGCGGCCAGCGTCGGCAGGAATTAAGCCCGCCAGAATGCGCAACATGGTCGATTTGCCCGAGCCGGACTTGCCGAGCAAGGCCACAATTTCACCCGTTTTCAATGCAAAATTGACGCCATCCAGAATTTTCCGTGGCGCGCCGTCGGCGCTGCTGAAGGACTTCGCAACGTCTTCCAGTTCAATTAACTTGATGCGCTCCATGATGCTTCCTTAAATACGCTCGGCGGCAAGCAGGTAGAGCTTGCGCCAGAAGAACCGGTTTAATAACATGACAAATACGCTCATCACGCCGATGCCCAAGGCGATGCGATGAAAATCGCCGGCGTCTGTCATCTGTTTAATATAACTGCCGAGACCATCGGCCACCAGCGTGGTCTTGCCCCAGGTGACGTATTCGGCAACGATACTGGCATTCCAGGAACCGCCGCTGGCCGTGATGGCCCCGGTGATATAGCTCGGGAAGATCGCCGGCAGATAAAACCGCTTCCATTTGAGCCAGCCTTTGATGCCCAGATTATCGGCCGCCAGCCGCAATTCGTTCGGGATCGTTGCCGCGCCTGCCACCACGTTGAACAGCAGATACCACTGCGTGCCAAATACCATGAGCGGACTCAGCCAGATATTCGGCGTCAGCTTGAAGGTCACCAGCGAAAACACCACCACCGGGAACATCAGGTTCACCGGAAACGCCGCCAGGAATTGCGCAAACGCCTGCACCCGTTGCGAATATTGTGGACGCAAACCGATCCAGACCGCCACCGGCACCCAGAACAGCGAGGCCAGCCCAATGAGCAGCAGGACGCGCACCAGTGTAATCAGACCGAGGCCGGCAACGTGTATGAACTCTCCCCAGCCGACCACCGAGTGCACGAACGCCACCAGCCGATAAGCCGCCCCCAGCGCGACCAGCAATACCAGCACATCCCAGGCGCGCGACCAGGCTTCGGCCGAGGCGCTTGCCTCGGCGCGCGGTGGCCCTGTTTCCCGGGAGAAGCTGAACCAGCCCAATGTGAGACTCAATGTCGCCCAGATGCGGTCCGTCATGGCGCGCACCCAGTTGCTGCGGCGGCCCCAGTCCAACAGCCAGGAACGCTGCCCGTTTTCGCCCTGGGATTCCTCGAATTTGAACTTGTCGGCCCAGGCCAGCAGCGGACGGAAGAATAACTGGTCGTACAGCACGATGCCGGCCAACATGGTGCCGGTGGCCCACGCGATGGCTCTACCGTTTTCCTGTTCGATGGCCACCGCAATGTAGGCCCCGATACCGGGCAGCTTGATGTCCTGGCCGGCGACCGAAATGGCCTCTGCCGCCACCAGGAAAAACCAGCCGCCGGACATCGACATCATCATGTTCCACAACAGCCCCGGCATGGCGAACGGCAAATCCAGACGCCAGAAACGCTGCCAGCCGGACAAACGGAATACCCGCGCGGCTTCATGCAGTTCCGGCGGCACGGTGCGCATCGATTGATAAAGGCTGAACGCCATATTCCACGCCTGCGATGTAAAAATCGCAAAAATCGCGGCGCATTCAACGCCCAGCAGATTACCGGGAAACAGCAGAATGAACGGGGCAATGGCGATGGCCTGAAAACCGAGAATGGGAACCGATTGCAGCACATCGAGCAATGGAATCATTACTTTCTCGGCGGCCCGGTATTTGGCCGCCACGGCAGCAAATACGAAGCTGAATATCAGCGAGCAGGCCAGCGCGGCAAACATGCGCAAAATGGTGCGCAGCAGGTAATACGGCAGGTAAATCAGATCGAGCGATATCGGCGTGGGCTGGCCGACGACAAACGGATGGCTCATCTGCATCGCACCAAAGGCGACTGCAACGAAAATCGTCAGGACCACCGGCAACAGTGCCCAATCCCAACGGTTGGGGGCCGCCGCCAGCAAGGTCGATCTGCGCGGCGTAAATAATTCAAACATCGTCAATCCCTTGCTTAATTGTCATTACTGCGATATTTCAGCCATGCTTTGCATGCGTATCTCAGGGTCGGTTTTTGCATCAGGGATTTCGCGCCGCCCGCGGGTTGGCGCATCGCAACTGGTGAAAGTTTAAAGCAAGTATTTTTCATCACGATGACATCCGAATTAGTGCAGCGCCGCAATTTTGCTATAAAAAGCGATTTCTTGCCCTAGTGAATTGCGATTTAAAGCCAAATAATTGGCCTGCTACGCCTCTTTACAACGGACAGTGGGAATTTTATCGATGCCGACGGCGCTACGCGCTATCACTTCCCCGGCAATCATTTCACCGATGGGCAGTGCGGAAGTCGCCGCCGGCGAGGGCGCGTTGCAGACATGCAGCATGCGCGCAGTCTTTGGTAAAGGGTCGATTGTATCCGTAGCGATCAGGTAAATAACTTTTGCAGTTGCTCAAATGTCGTGATGCGACCGATCAGCGCGCTGGCGGCAACTGTATAAGGGCCGGCCAGCCAGACCTTGCCCGGGCCGGAGCGTCCCGGGAAATTGCGATTGATGGCGCTGATGGTCACGTCGGCGGCGCTGGTGGATTGCCCCGGGCCGCAATTGGCGCACGCGCCGCAGCCCGGCATCACCAACCTCGCGCCGGCCTGTTCGAATACCGGCAGATAGCCCTTTTGTTCGCAATAGCGGCGCACATCCATGGTGCCGAATTGCAGAAACAGCGCGGTTCCCGGCGACACCGTTAAACCGTGCGCCAAGCCCCATTGCAAGACTTCATGATAAAAGTCGAAATCGGCGCGCTTGCCGGCGGTGCAAGAGCCGCCGTAAGCGATATTGATCGGCACCGCGTCACCGTCGGCGGCAACGCCATTGCCGGGGTCGCCCGGACGCGCCAGCATCGGCACGATGCAATCTGCATCGATGCGGATCACATCCCGATAAACAGCATCCGCATCGCTGCGCATCCAGCGCTGTAGCGCAAAGTCGATGCCGCGCCGTTCCTTCAGAAAAGCCACCGTATTACCGTCCGGCTTGACAATGCCGGTAAAGCCGCCCAACTCCGCTGCCATATTAGTTAGCGTGGCGCGCTCGTCGATATTCATCGCCCGCACCGCCGCGCCGCCATACTCGAATACCAGACCGATTGCGCCGCCGCTGCGGATTGCCGCCATTTGCAATAAGTGCAGCACCACATCCTTGGCGCTCACGCCGGGGCGCAAACGGCCATCGATTTCGATGCGCAAGGTTTCCGGCACCTTGCAACGCACGTAGCCGCTGACCCAGCTATTGGCCATGTCGGTGGCGCCGACGCCGAAGGCCAGGCAGCCGAGCGCGCCGGCATGCGGCGTATGCGAATCGGTGCCGGCCACGACCTGGCCGGGCAGCGCATAGGTTTCCGCCATCATGGCGTGACAAATGCCCTCGGCGCCGGGCAGATCGCCCTGCAGCCGCCCATGCGAACGGACCGGGTAAGCGGCCGCGAAAGCATCATGACCGGCGCTCAGATCGGCCACGCCGGCCAGTAGTTGATCGCGCACGTGCGGGAAGCTTTGCGCCGCCAGCACCAGATGATCCTGAAAGGCGATGATGCGCTCCGGCCGATGCAGCACGGCCGGCTTGCCGAAGGCGCGATGCATCAGATGCGCGCACATGCCGGTGAAATAATCATGGCTGAAGCGCCAGTCGGCTTCGATAAAGACACCTGCGCCACGAGCTGTATCCGGCGTGTCTGGATGCAGATGCGCGGCAATGATTTTTTCGATCAGGGTTTTCGGGCGTGATGCATCGTCGCCGTGTGCGGTGCCAGCGTTTGGCTGCGGCTGTGGCTCTTTGGGCCAGACTTTGGACTTGCTGTAAGCAAGTAAGCCGCCGCTGCGTATGATGTCCTGCGTCAATCGATCGCGGCCTTTCAGGAATTCGGCAATCGCGATAGCCTGGCCGGCCTGAATCCGGTCGAGGATGGTGAAATCGGTCGTTGTGAGAATGCCGATGTTGTCGCAATTCTGTTGATAAATTCGCTCGAAGCTTTCGGCCACGATCAACTTGATGCCAGCCGATAATTCGGCCAGCGGACTCGATTCACGCGATGAACCTTTGCCGTAACGCTTGCCGGCCACCGTGATTTGAAAGCCGCCACGCTTGACGGTATTTCTGCCGATCGGCATTTCATCACCCGCACGGAAACCGACATACGGCACGTCGCCGAGACGCTCGTCGTAGACAGTCATCACGGTCACCGGCGTGATTTCATCGGTCGATATATCGTCGCGCAGCGGCAAGGCTGCGGCCAGCGCGATGTTTGCGCCGCCGAGCTGCGCCCGGATCAGCGATGCATTTTGCGATAAATATAAAATCCGGCCGTCGAAGCGGATTTCTTTTGCATCATTGTTCATCGCGTTTTCCAGCGAATTCTCCGGTGATCGTCTTCAACAACCACGGGCGCGCACGCAAATGCGCCTGTTCGTATTGCGCGATCTGGTCGGCCTTGCGCAGGGTCAGCGCGATATCGTCGTAACCGTTGAGCAGACAATATTTTCGTAGCGGATCGACTTCGAACATAAAACGGAAGCGCCCATCGGCATGCGCGACGCTTTGCCGTTCCAGATCGATCGTCAAATGCAAACCCTCGCTCGAAGCAGCGCAAGCAAATAATTGATCCATCTGCGCTTCATCGAGCACGATCGGCAACAGACCATTCTTAAAACAGTTATGGAAAAAGATATCGGCGAAGCTGGGCGCAATCACGACGCGAAAGCCATATTGATCCAGCGCCCACGGCGCATGTTCACGCGATGAACCGCAACCGAAATTGGCGCGCGCCAGCAGAATCGATGCGTCTTTATAATGCGGCAGATTCAGGACAAAATCAGGATTACGCGGTCGCGCGCTGCAATCCTGGCCCGGCTCGCCGTGATCCAGATAACGCCATTCGTCGAACAGATTGGGACCGAAGCCGCTGCGGGCGATCGATTTCAAAAATTGCTTGGGAATGATGGCGTCGGTATCGACATTGGCGCGATCGAGCGGTGCGGCCAAACCCTGATGGATGGTGAATTTTTTCATGATTTCTGCAAGTGGCGAATGTCAACGAAATGGCCGGCAATAGCGGCCGCGGCGGCCATCGCCGGGCTGACCAGATGCGAGCGCCCGCCGGCTCCCTGACGGCCTTCGAAATTGCGATTCGAGGTCGATGCGCAGCGCTCGCCCGGCAGCAAACGATCGGCGTTCATCGCCATGCACATCGAGCAGCCAGGCTCGCGCCATTCGAAACCGGCCGCCAGGAAAATCTTATCCAGCCCCTCCTGCTCGGCCTGTGCTTTGACCAGCCCGGAACCCGGCACCACCAGCGCCAGTTTGATGTTGGCGGCGCATTGCCGGCCCTGCACAATCGCGGCTGCGGCGCGTAAATCTTCGATACGGGAATTGGTGCAAGAGCCGATGAAGACCTTATCGATCGTGATCTCGGCCATCGGCGTGCCGGCAGTCAGCCCCATATACGCCAGCGCCCTTTGCATGCCGGCGCGCCGGGTCGCATCGGCTTCGCATGCCGGGTCCGGCACAGTGCCATCGATAGCGACCACCATTTCAGGCGAAGTGCCCCAGGTGACTTGCGGCAGGATCTGCGTGGCGTCCAGCGTGACGACGGCATCGAATAGCGCATCCGCATCCGAATGCAGCGTGCGCCAATAGTCCAACGCCTGATCCCACAGCGCGCCTTCCGGGGCCAACGGGCGGCCTTTGACATACGCCAGCGTCACATCGTCGCAGGCGATCATGCCGGCACGCGCACCGGCCTCGATCGACATATTGCACAAGGTCATGCGTGCTTCCATCGATAGCGCGCGGATGGCCGAACCGGCGTATTCGATGGCGTAACCGGTGCCGCCGGCGGTGCCGATCTGCCCGATCAAGGCCAGTGCAATGTCTTTGGCGACCGCGCCCGGCGCCAATGCGCCGTCGACGCGCACCAGCATGGATTTCGATTTTCTTGCCTGCAAGGTCTGCGTGACCAGAACGTGTTCAACTTCCGAAGTACCGATGCCATGCGCCAGACAAGCGAATGCGCCATGGGTGGAGGTATGCGAATCGCCGCACACCACCGTCATGCCAGGCAAGGTCGCGCCCTGCTCCGGGCCGATGACATGTTCGATGCCCTGACGCCGATCGAGCATGCCGAAATAGGTCACGCCATAAGTACGCGCATTGGCCGACAAGGTATCGACCTGCAGCCGCGACATCGGGTCCGCGATGCCGTTGCTGCGATCCGTGGTCGGCACATTATGATCGGCCACCGCCAGATTGGCCGCCGCGCGCCAGGGTTTGCGGCCGGCCAGCCTCAGGCCTTCGAAGGCTTGCGGGCTGGATACTTCATTGATGATATGGCGGTCGATGTAAAGCAGGCTGCTGCCGTCTTCTTCCGTTGCCAGGACGTGCTCGTCCCACAGTTTGTCGTAGAGTGTTTTGGGCGTTTTTGGTATGGGCTTTGCAGGCATAAGGCGCACCGTCGTTCGATATTGTCGAGGTTTCGATCATACCGGCGCGATGCTGCGCACTACAGTGATAAGCGGTGAGGGCTGCCGTCTCGGATTGAGAGGCCTAAGTTTTACCTGTTGCGGTGACCCTTCGACACGCTGCGCTGCTCAGGGCGAACGGGGTTTTGGTGAGAATTTTAAAACCCGTTCGCCCTGAGCAGCGCAGCGTGTCGAAGGGTCACCGCAACAGGTAAAACGTAAAGAATTTCACACTGTGATTCATTGCTTATTCACCAGAAAATTGACCAGCGAGGCAGCAGTCGCCGTCAATTGCTCATAATCCCTGAAGATGACGATCAAATGCCGCACCGCCCACGGGTCGCGTATCGGCACCAGCCTGACGTCCAGCGTATCGATATACATCTCGCCGATCTGTTGCGGCACCACAGCGATACCCAGCCCGACATGCACCATGCGGCACAAGGCATCCAGGCTGCTGACACGGATTTTGATATTCAGCGCGGCGCCCAGATCGGCCGCCTCCTGCGCCAGCAATTGCGTCAACGCGCTTTCGCTGTCGAGACCGACAAAACTTTCGTTGACGATATCGGCCAGACCAACCGCCACTGCACTGCTCAGCACGTGGTTGCCCGGCACCATCAGAAATAAACGGTCGGTGCGATAAGGTAATTGCTGGAATTGGTCAGCGCCGGCGATGGCATTGCAAATGCCCAGATCGGCGGCACGCGCAAGGATGCTGCGCATGACATTGGCGCTGGATTGTTCTTCCAGATCGATATCGACGTTGGGAAACACGCGCTGGAAGGCCGCGATGTCTTCCGGCAGAAACTGCACGATTGCCGATAGATTGCCAACCAACCGCACCTTGCCTTTGGCGCCGCTGGAAAATTGCGATAATTCCGCCCCCATTGCTTCGATGCTGCCAATGACTGCCTGCGCATGCCGCAGTACGGTTTCACCAACCGGCGTAACCGAAATGCCGCGTGACTCGCGGTGAATCACCGGCAGGCCGATGATCGCTTCGATTTCGGCGATGCGCCGGCTCACCGCCGATGGCGCGATAAATTCGCGTTCGGCAGCACGCGCGATATTGCGCTCCTGACATACCGCCACGAACAGGCGCAGTGACGTCAAATCGATTTTGCTGAGGAGATTGTTCATGGCATCGGCGCGGTCAGGTTCCGGCATCTTTCGGCTTTTTCGGCCGGCCGCCGAGTTTGCCGTTTTGGCGGGCCGCTGCAGCCTTGGCGTCCGTGCTGGCACGGCCGCCAAGCTTCCCGATCTCGGCCGCCATCCAGCGCCGCGAACCAAGAAAACCTTCCAGCAACGACGGCAGATAGATGTCTGCATCCAGATGCGGAAAGTGAATCCCTAAACCGGTCGGTGAGATTTCGGCATCAGCCAGCTCGGCAGGATGCGCCTCTTGCAATCCCTCTACCTGTTTGGGCGAGAACGCCAGTTCCAGCCCGGAAGCTAACGCAATAACAACGCGTGCCACGCGCCGGTCGTAGCGTACCGAAACCGCGGCCGGGAAAGAGGCTTTGAGTGTGGCCCCGCGTCGATTGGCGGCGTCAAATGAGTCGTCGGTCAGGTCCATGTATTTGCCTCCATTCATAACAAAAGACTGCCAATTGGTCAGTCAGTTTATCGATCACTCTATTCAAATCCCGACGCGAAAATCCGCAATTGACTCTCAACGCAAGCGGCCCGTGAGGACATTGCAGATTGAACACTGCTTCGCAGCCGTGTCCGATAAGGTGGATATGCGGCGGGCGATGATCGTTTGAATAGATCACCACGCGTAGTCCAAAAACAGAATGTATGGTTGGCATTATATAGAACCTAATCAGCTTGGGTTATTTAATTTGTATGCTGGCTAGGAGTCTGATGCTGGCAATCCTGCCGCGGTTACGGGGCAAACCCGGGTAATCGCGGCATTGTTATTTTTACCTAAAAATACTCCTTTATTTTTGTGAATTTTTTACAACTTCCGCCACTCTGAGTGCAGTACCGGTATGTTGCCGGCGACGCATTGAACCGTCTCACCGAAAAGAAGAATGACAAATACAAGTGCAGTGAAAACGGAAAAGTCTGCCGATGAATCATGGTTCAAGAAGCTCGGCCCCGGCCTGATTACGGGCGCAGCCGATGACGATCCCAGCGGTATCGCGACCTATTCTCAGTCCGGTGCGCAATTCGGTTTCAATATGCTATGGACGCTATTGTTTACCTATCCGCTGATGGTCGGGATTCAAATGATCAGCGCTCAAATCGGCCGGGTCAGCGGTCACGGCCTGGCCACCAATATCCGCCGGCACTATCCGGCCTGGCTGTTGTATTGCGTGGTCGGGCTGCTGTTGATCGCCAATACCATCAATATCGCAGCCGATATTGCGGCGATGGGCGATGCGGCAAAATTGCTGATCGGCGGCCCAACGCATCTATACGCATTCGGCTTCGGGATGCTATCGCTGTTGTTGCAGATATTCATTCCCTACAAACGCTATGTGCGCGTGTTGAAATGGTTGACATTGGCGCTACTGGCTTACGTCGGCATCCTGTTTGTCGTACATATGCCATGGTCGGAGGTCGCGCACAAAACCCTGCTGCCGCATTGGTCATGGAAAACGGAATACATCACCACCCTCGTCGCGGTATTCGGCACCACCATCAGTCCCTATCTATTCTTCTGGCAGGCTTCGCAGGAGGTTGAAGACCAATCCGCCGATCCGCAGGCAGAGCCGTTGAAATATGCCCCGGAACAAGCAAAAGCCAATTTCCACCGCATCAGGATCGATACCTTGGCCGGCATGGGATTTTCCAATCTGGTCGCGTTTTTCATCATGCTCACCACAGCGGCAACGCTCAATCTGCACGGCGTGACCGATATCCAGACCACTGCGCAGGCCGCGTCGGCGTTGCGCCCGATTGCCGGAGAATTCAGCTTCTGGCTGTTTGCCGCCGGCATCATCGGCACCGGCCTGCTGGCCGTGCCGGTGCTGGCCGGTTCCGCCGCTTACGCAATGGCCGGCACCTTCCGCTGGAAAAACAGCTTGGAATCGAAACCCGCGGCAGCCAAGGAATTTTACGGCATCATCGCGTTTGCAACCTTGCTCGGCATTGCACTTTGCTTTACGCCTATCGACCCCATCAAGGCGCTGTTCTGGAGCGCCGTCATTAACGGTGTTATTTCAGTGCCGATCATGGCGATCATGATGATGATGGCGGTACGCACCGACATCATGGGACGCTTCGTCATCGGCGCCGGCCTGAAAATACTGGGCTGGCTTTGCACCGGCGTCATGGCCGTCGCCGCAGTGGTCATGTTGTGGACTATGCGGCTGTAACATCAGCACCGGCACCGGCACCGGCCAGCCGGTAACAGATCAACAAGCCGCAAATCAGCGCAGTGCTCACCATGGCGGTAACACCCGGCCATCCGGCGTAGGAAAAAATGCTGCCGCCGACCGAACCTAGCACGCTGGAGCCAAGGTAATACGCCAGTAGATACAGCGAAGCCGCCTGCGCTTTATTGCCTCGCGCCAGTTTGCCCACCGTGCCGCTCGCCACTGAATGGGCCGCAAAAAATCCGAAGGTCAGCACAGCGATGCCGATCACAATCCAGGCCACCGCGTGCGCCAGCGTAATCAAGACGCCGGTCAGCATCAGCGCAATGCTGATCGTCAGCATCTTGATGCGGCCATGCCGATCCGCCAGCCGCCCGAACCATGCCGAAGCCACGATACCGACCAGATAAACCGTGAAGATCGCGCCAACCGTCGCTTGGCCCAGGTTATAAGGCGACGCCTGCAAACGATACCCGGCATAGTTATAGACCGTCACGAACCCGCCCATCAGCAAAAAAGCGATGGCAAACAAACCCAGCAATGCCGCGTGCCGGAGATGGCCGGTCAAGCCGTTGCAGACCGAGCGCAAGCTCACCGTTGCGCTCGGCACGAAACGCACCGATTTCGGCAGCAGCATCACAAACAGGCCGGCGGCGATCAATCCGACGATACCGATCGCCGCCATCGCCACCCGCCATGAATAAAAATCGGCAAACAAACCGGTAATAACACGGCCCGCCATGCCGCCAAAAGCGGTGCCGCCGACATATAAGCCCATCGCCAGGCCGAGACTATCTGGATGCACTTCTTCGGCCAGATAAGCCATCGCCACCGCCGGCACGCCGCCCAGCGTAATGCCCAGCAAAGCGCGCAACAGCAGTAAGTGCGCCCAGTCGGGCATCGCTGCGGCCGCTAACGTCAAGCCGGCTGAAACGAACAGCGAGATTGCCATCAGCGGCTTGCGCGCCAGTCTTTGCGCATTGGCGCCGACCACCAGAATGGACAGCGCCAACAGGCCTGTCGTCAGCGATACCGAAAAACTGCTGTGCGCCGGCGACACCCCGAAATAAGACGAGAAGATCGGCAACAGCGGTTGCGTGCAATACATCAATGAAAAAGTAGCAAAGCCGGCGCAAAACAAGGCCCAGTTGGCGCGCCGGTACAGCCGGCTACCGGCCACCAGACCCTGTGCATCGGGGACGCTGCGCGACATCAACCGATAACCCGGTCGCGCCGGAATTGCGCAATCTCATCGGCATTGAAACCGAGATCGCCCAAGACCGCATCGGTATGTTCGCCGAGATCCGGCGCCACCGTGCTGATGCGGCCCGGCGTTTCACTCAATTTCGGCACGATGCCCGG
>DATMOE010000408.1:0-2873 GCA_035568435.1 Herbaspirillum sp.
GGTGCCGGGTGACCGGCCTGACGACGCAATAACAAAATACCGAACACGCAGCCGATACCGAGTTCAAGCAGAACCCGGCTGAAGCCGGCCTGATGCGCGGCCTCGCCCAAGCCCAGCATGATCGAACCGCACGTGACCGCCGTCAATATTGCCACCACCGGATCGAAGCCATGCTTGGCACCGGCTATTTTCGGCAAGGTACGATAACCGAACGCCAAGGCCAGCAAACCGACCGGCACATTCGCTGCAAACAGCCATGGCCAGGAGCCCATCGATAGAACCACCGAAGCAGTCGGCGGCCCCACTACAAACGCCACCGCCACCACCATCGCATTCGTGCCGTAGCCACGTCCGAGCATGCGCGCCGGATAAATATAACGAACCAACGCAATATTGATACTCATCAGCGCGCTGGCGCTTACCCCTTGCAAAACACGCGCGCAAACCAGCGCCGGCAGCGACCATGCCAGCGCGCAACCGAGCGATGCGACGGTAAATAAGGTAATGCCGCACAGAAAAACGCGCCGGTAACCGAGCACTTCACCGAGTGCTGCAAACGGCAGCAGCGTAGCGATCATCGCCAGTTGATAAGCGTTGATGATCCAGACCGAAGCGGCCGGGCTGGCATGGATATCGAGCGCAATAGCGGGCAATGCGGTATTGGCGATAGCCGTATCGAGCGTCGCCATGCCGACAGCCAGCATCAATGCCAATGTCGCCAAAGTACGGGCCGGCTGCTCAAGACCATCATGGACAGCCGCTTGCGGCGGAAGATTCGAAGGCGGATTAGACGCTTCGGCGGAAGGGATCGACATGAAAGGTATTTTCAAAAAGGAAACGAGATCAGACGTATGACCAGCGATGGCGATAGATGGCGACAGATGGCAATCGATTGCACAAGCCGTACATGATAGCGTTTTTCGAAAAATTCGGCTGACGCCCCGCAAATCAGCGCTGATGCATATTGATGAAATCACGCATCAGCGGATAGATTTCCTTGTTCCAGTGGCGGCCATTGAAAACCCCGTAATGACCGACGGCGGTCTGGACATGATGCAGCCGGCGGTAAGGACGAATACTGCCGCATAGCTCTTGTGCCGCCAGCGTCTGGCCGACGGCGCAGATATCGTCTTTTTCACCTTCCACCGTAAATAGCGCGGTGCGGCGGATCGCCTTCATATCGATCGGATTGCCACGATAGGTCAGCTTGCCGAGCGGTAAGGCATGGTCCTGAAATACCATACCGACCGTCTCCAGAAAAAAGTCGGCGGCAAGATCGGACATGGCGAAATATTCTTCATAAAAAACTTTGATCGCTTCCGCTTTGGCCGTACCGTCTTCCACCAGCTCGTTGTACAGATTGCGAAAAGCGCCGACGTGACGATCCATGTTCATCTGCATGAAGGCCGTCAGTTGCATGAAACCGGGATACACACGCCGGCCACCGCCGGCATAGCGTTGCGGCACCCGGCTGATCAAATGCTTTTCAAACCATTCGATCGGCTTACTCTTGGCCAATGCATTGACGGCGGTGGGATTGATACGGGTATCGATCGGGCCGGCCATCAAGGTCATGCTGTGCGGCTGGCAGGGATCGTCGGCTTCGGCCATCACCGCCACAGCGATGAGCGCCGCGACGGCCGGCTGGCACACCGCCACCAGACTTGCACCCGGCCCCATGGCTTGCAAAAAACGTACCAAATGGGCCACATATTCGTCCATGCCGAAGCGACCTTCCTCCGGCGCAATGTCGCGTACATTGTGCCAATCGGTGATATAGACATCGTGATCGCGCAACAAAGTGCGCACGGTGCCGCGCAGCAGCGTGGCAAAGTGGCCCGACATCGGCGCCACGACCAGTACCCGCGATTGCGGTGCCGATCCTGGCGGCAATTCTTTCTTGAAATGCAACAGGCTGCAGAAGGGTGTTGTATCGGCAACTTCTTCGCACACCATCACGGTGCGTCCGTTATCCTCTGCGCTGTCGATGCGGAAGGCCGGGCGAGCATGCGTGAGCCGTGTGCGGGCGAATACTTCGCACAGCGCGCCCATCTGTTTCATGGCAAGCGAACGCGGCATACCGGGCCAGACGCTCTGAAACAGTATCGACATGGCCTGGGCGGTGTCGCGCAAAGGATCCATGGCGTCGGCGTAACCTTGGTATAGCTGATATGTATCGCGCATACGTTTCACTTCCTTTTCTGCCTGGATGCCTGCGCCGTCGGCGCGATGGAATCCGACAAATATGTGATGCAATATACATGCCAGTAACGGCTCTGGCACGCGCCTTGCATGCATGCCAATACCACAACAATCATGGAGACAGGCGGCACACTCAGCCGCAAGTCCGCTAACATGGGCTTGCATTGCCGCTGCGGGATTTTTATACAGAGGATCAGCATCATGCCCAAGACTACTACCACCACGTTGCGCATTACGAGCAAAAATTACTCCGCGTGGTCTTTGCGCGGCTGGCTGATGGTCAAATTCGCCGAACTGCCGTTCAAGGAAGAACTGGTCTCACCGGATGACCCTGCTACCCGCGCCGAAATCCTGCTGCTATCGTCGTCGATCCTGGTGCCTTGCCTGACCCACGGCAACATCGTCGTATGGGACACGATGGCCATCGGCGAATACCTTAACGAAATCCGTCCCAACGCCAAGCTGCTGCCGGCCGACCAGGCCGCGCGCGCGCATTGCCGGGCGATTTGCGGCGAAATGCATTCCGGCTTCAGTGCCCTGCGCTCGGCCTTGCCGATGAATCTGAAAGCGCACTTTCCCGATTTCAAAATATGGTCGCGCGCACAGGCCGATATCGATCGCATTACCACGATTTGGAAACAATGCCTGGCGCGCTATGGCGGGCCATTCCT
>DATMOE010000409.1:0-9120 GCA_035568435.1 Herbaspirillum sp.
AGCGGTAATCGCGGTAAACCAGATGTTGTAATGCCACGCCAGATAAGAGATAACCAGCGCAATCTCAATGAAGGTCGGCAAGATGCTAAACAGCGTGTAAGAGACCAGCGACGATACGCCGCGCGTGCCGCGTTCGATATCGCGCGTCATGCCGCCGGTCTGACGATTCAGATGAAAGCGCATCGATAAGGAATGCAAATGGCGGAATACTTGCAGCGCAATGGTGCGTACTGCGCGCTGGGTGACCTTGGCGAAGACAAATTCGCGTAATTCGGTAAAGCCGGTGGTCGCCAGCCGCAACACGCCATACGCCAGTAAAATTCCGAGTGGCAACACCAGTACGGCTTGCGGATTGGCGGGCGATATCGTCAGCCCGTCGATCAAACGTTTCATTAACAGCGGCACGCCGACATTGGCCAGTTTAGCCCCGACCAGAAACACTAACGCTAGTGAGACGCGCCATTTATAGGTCCATAGATAAGGCAGCAAGGTTTTGAATGTCGCCCAATCCTTGCCTGAACTGGATTTGACCGGTTTGCCGTCCGCCGGCAGTGGCGCAGGCGGTATCGCTGAGTATCGACGCATGAAGTGTGCTGAATTGGTTTATGCTGCGGTCAATGAAATGCATGCATTTCATAATAATTTTCTAATTCTTGCCGGCCAGACGCCAGGGAAACAAAAACATGAGCGATGATATCAACAACAAATTACCGGCGGGGAAAATGCCGCAATTACGCGTCATGCCGATGCCGGCCGACGCCAATGTGCACGGCGACGTATTCGGCGGCTGGATTATGGCGCAGGTCGATATCGCCGGTTCCCTGCCGGCCACCCGGCGCGCGAATGGACGGGTCGCCACCATCGCGGTCAATTCATTCGTTTTCAAACAGCCGGTGTTCGTTGGCGATCTGTTGTCGTTTTATGCCAATATCGTCAAAGTAGGCAATACCTCGATTACCGTGAATGTGGAAGTCTACGCCGAACGCAACCGGCTTGAGGCCGAGACCGTCAAAGTAACCGAAGCCACGCTGATTTATGTCGCCACCGACGCTAGCCGCAAGCCGCGCCAGATTCCACCGCTCTGAGAGACTTGCATGAACGGGTTGCGAAATGCAGGGTGTCAGGCGGGCTGTGGCGGACGGTTGTACTCCGTTCGTGTCATTCCGGCCTGCGGCCTCCCTTCTTTACCTCACTGCGCACAACCCGTCCGCCACAGCCCGCCTGACGCCCTTCATTTAGCCGGAGCTGCCGTAGCAACGGCCGAATCCCTGAGTTCGCGGCGCAGAATTTTACCGACATTTGTTTTAGGCAAGTCATTTCGGAATTCGATATATTTCGGTTTTTTGTAAGCGGTGAATTGCGTCTTGCAATACGCCATCAATTTTTCCGCCGTCAACGCCGGGTCCTTGCGCACCACAAATAATTTCACCGCTTCGCCGGTATGTTCATCCGGCACGCCGACGCAGGCACATTCCAGCACGCCTGCATACGCCGCCACCACCGCTTCGATTTCGTTCGGGTAGACATTGAAGCCGGAGACCAGAATCATGTCTTTTTTGCGATCGACAATGCGGGTATAGCCGTGCTCGTCCATGATGCCGATATCGCCCGATTTGAAGAAGCCGTCGGGCGTCATGACCTTGGCCGTCTCGGCCGGGCAATTCCAGTAGCCGCTCATGACCTGCGGACCGCGAATCGCAATTTCGCCTGGCTGCCCGAGCGGCACCGGATTGCCGTCATCATCAAGAATCGCAATTTCTGTGGACGGCAGCGGCAAGCCGATGGTGCCGGTATATTCTTTGATGTTAATCGGATTGGCGCTGACGACCGGCGATGTTTCGGACAGGCCGTAACCTTCAATAATCGGGCAGCCGGTCACTTTCATCCAACGATCGGCGACCGATTTTTGCACCGCCATGCCACCGGCTACGCAGCATTGATAAGCAGAAAAATCCAGCTTTTCGAAATCCGGGTTGTTCAGCATGGCGTTGTACAGGGTATTGACCGCCGGCAGGGTGCTGACTTTATGCTTTGATAATTCTTTGACCAGGCCGGGAATATCGCGCGGATTCGTGATCAGGACATTCAGTACGCCACGTCGCGTTCCAAGCAGGCAGCAGACCGTCAACGCAAAGATGTGATACAGCGGCAACGCGCAAACGAACACTAGTTGTTCGGCATCCTCCCCCTGCGCAATACCGGGCATCAGCCAAGCCTCCGACTGCAGCACATTGGCGATGATATTGCGATGCGATAAGGCCGCGCCCTTGGCTACGCCGGTGGTGCCGCCGGTGTATTGCAGGAAGGCAATATCGCTGGGTTCCTGGGTGACCGCTGCCAGCGGAATATGCGCCGCCTGCGCCAGCGCCTGCCGGAAAGTGATCGCCTGCGGCAGCGAGAATGCGGGCACCATTTTTTTGACATGGCGCACAACGAAATTGACCAGCCCCCCTTTCAAACCCAGCAATTCGCCCATGTTGGCAAGCACCACATGCTTGACGGCAGTCTTGGCAATGACAGCGGCGACCGTGTGCGCAAAATTTTCCAGCACGACAATCGCTTCGGCGCCGGAATCTTTCAACTGATGTTCCAGTTCACGCGGCGTATACAAGGGATTGACATTGACCACCGTGTAACCGGCGCGCAGCACGGCGGCGATGGCAATCGGATACTGCAAGACGTTCGGCATCATGATCGCTACCCGGGCGCCTTTTTGCATGCCGGTCTGCTGCAACCAGGCCCCAAAGACCTTCGACAATCGGTCGATGTCGGCGTAAGTCAGGTTATGCCCCATGCACACATAGGCGTTGCGATCGGCGAATTTGGCGAAAGCCTCTTCAAACATCTGGGTGACGGAGCGATAGCGGGTCGGGTCGATTTCAGCCGCGATGCCGGTGGGATAGGATGAAAGCCAGACTTTTTCCATAAATTACCTTGTCTCCAATGACGATATCTATACTCACGCTCGGATGCTTCAGCACAGCAGCCCAGCCTTTTATTCTGACTATCCAAAAACGCAATTTACAAAAAAGCACGGTAGTGTTTTTATTGTTTCACGATGCTATCCCGGCAAACTCCATCAGGGCAAGCATTTTTATCATCCTCGGCGAGGCTATGTAAAGCACGATGACGTGCCGCCTTGTCCAATGCGCCCAGCGCACGGACTTTAGCGTAGAACTGGTTAAAGTCTGGATATTGTCGCAACAAAGCTTCAAAACCCGGTTCTAGATCGTGATAGGTCGCCACCAGCGCCAGATGTGCATTGGATAAAGGCGATGCAAACCAGCGGTCATATCCGGTATAACCGCCCCAACGCTGCTGTTTTAAAACCTGATAATCGGCCCGCAAGGCATCGAATACCGCCGCTTTGCGCTGCAGCTTCTCTTCGTCGCTTGCGGACGAGGCGTAAATCTGCGCCAATTCTGCGCGGCGGCGCAATAACAGATCGAGAAAATCATGTTTGCGCGCTTCATACTCGCGATAGATTTTTTCCTGCTCGGGATTGCCGTTTTCCTGCAACCAGCGCGCCACGCCGGCCGACTCGACGGCGGTGGCGAAGGACTCGTTAAAATCGCTATCGTCCTTCACATAGAATTTTTGATGTGCCAGTTCGTGGAATACCAGGCGCGCCAGTTCGGCATCGGGATAACCGATAAACGTGGAGATGACGGGGTCGTTGAACCAGCCCAATGTGGAATAAGCCGGCACGCCCAGCACTTGAACGTCATCGCCTTCTCTACGCAATTGCGCTGCATAATCCAAGGCCGCCTGCTGATGATAATAACCACGGTAATTGACGCAGCCGGCAATTGGAAAGCACCATTGCCGCGCCGTCAAAGACAAGGCCGGCGCGGCGACCACATTCCACAGCACGAAGGGGCGCTGCAATTGCGCATAGCCGGTATAGCTGTCGTTATCCGGCAACGCCAGTTCGCGCACGGCAAAGCGACGCATCCGCTGCACTTCACGCAGCTTCTTTTTGAGCGGCTCCGGCGTTTGCGGATCGGCCAGCCAATCGTCGATCGGCCGGCTTTGCGCCAGTAATGAGAATTGCCCATGCGCGGCTTGCGCGTAATAGCCTAAAGATGAACAGGCGCTCAGCGATAAAGCGCACAGCAAAATACTCAGCAGAGTACACAACTTCAAGCAGCCTGAAACCAGACGCCGGAACGGTCTCGCACCAGCGTCGGCGGGCTGCCTGTTATCGATGCTGTCGATACCTGCCGGCTGCCACACTATTACACCGCTGCTTTCTGCGCCAGCGCTACCTCGACCAGCACATCGTAGAAAGTCGGCGCATTGCCCATGTCTGTCAGTTTCTGGCTGGTGACTTCATTGACGTTTTTGCCGTCGGCTGCAAATTTTTTCCACCAGATCGACCAGCCGACTACCAGGCCCGGCCGCGCCTTGTCGGTGACCTGCGCCTTGATCAGCATGCTGCCGCGATCGTTAAATACCCGCACCATATCGCCGGAGGCAATATCGCGTGCAGCGGCGTCGGCAGGATGCAAGGCCAACTGCGGTTCGCCTTCCGTATCGCGCAGGCTCTGCACGTTGACGAAGGAAGAATTCAGGAAATTACGCGCCGGCGGTGAAATCATCGCCAATGGATATTTCGCGGCAAGCACCGGATTGCTGGCAACCGATTCATAGGGCGCAGTGTAAGCCGGCAGCGGCTCCAGCCCATCAGCCTGCATGCGCGCACTGAAAAATTCACATTTGCCGGATGGCGTGGCAAAACCGCCGTGAGCGAATGGCGCCGCCGGTAGCGCCAGTTTTTGCCAACCGGTCTGTTTTAAAGTCTCCCAATTGAAATCGGCTGCGCGTGCATTGCTGCAGTCGAATGCCTGCGACGCGATGGTCTGATCGCTCTCCTTGAAGCAGGCCTCATCGAAGCCCATGCCGGCCGCAAACAGACGGAATATCTCGGTATTGGACTTGGCCTCGCCTAGCGGCGCAATCGCCGCATTATTGGCCATCATGTAGTAATGACCGTAAGCCGAATGCACATCGACGTGCTCCAGTTGCGTCGTGGCGGGTAATAGGATATCGGCATAGTCGGCCGTATCGGTCTGGAAGTGTTCCAGCACCACGGTAAACAAATCCTCACGCGCAAAGCCTTGCGCTACCTTGGGCGATTGCGGCGCCACGGCGACTGGATTGGCGTTGTAGACAATCAATGCATCGATGCGCGGGCCGAATGCCGTGCTGGCCGGGCGCAGCAGATCGTCGCCGATCGTGCTCATATTGATGGTGCGCGAAGGCGTATTTTTCTGCCGCAAATCTGGACGCTTCAATGCCGCCTTATCAACCGGAAACGCACCGGACAACGACAACTGCACGCCGCCCGCAGCGTGACGCCAGGCGCCGGTCAGCGCCGGCAGGCAGGCAATATTGCGCACCGCCATACCGCCGCCGCGCACCCGCTGCAAACCGTAATTGACACGGATCAGCGATGCTGCGCCGCTCTGCACCGTGGCGCCGTAATCGCGGCCCAGTTGCCATACCTCGGCAGCGCTGATGCCGCAGACCGCCGCCACGCGTTCCGGCGGCCATTCCAGCGCCCGTGCCCGGAGTTGCGTAAAGCCTAACGTGTAGCGTTCTATGTAATCGCGATCCAGCAAATTCTCATTGATCAACACGTGCATGATGCCCAGCGCCAGCGCCGCATCGGTGCCCGGCAGCAACGCAATATGCTGGTGACATTTTTCCGCCGTCAGCGAACGGTAGGGATCGATGGCGATCAGCTTGGCGCCGCGCCGCTTGGCTTCCTGCATGCGGGTCCATACATGCAGATTGGAAGCGATCGGATTGCCGCCCCAGATGATGATTAATTTGGCGTCCTGAACTTGTTCGGAATCGGTGCCGATTTTGGCGCCCACGGTGTATTCGTAGCCGGCCCCGCCGGCCGATGCGCAGATGGTGCGATCGAGATTGGAGGCGCCCAGACGGTTGAAAAAACGCGTCGCCATCGCTTCGCCCTGCACTAGTCCCATCGTGCCGGCGTAGCTGTACGGCAAAATACCCTGCGGATCGCGCACAGCAATCGCGCCGAGCCGTTCGCCAACGACGGCGAGCGCCTGATCCCAACTGATGCGCTCGAATTTTCCCTCGCCTTTTTTGCCGACGCGCCGCATCGGATAGAGCAAACGATCAGGGTGATAAGTGCGCTCGGTATAACGCGATACTTTGGTGCAAAGTACGCCGGCGGTAGTCGGATGATTGGGGTCGCCCTTGACTGCGGTGGCAACGCCGTCGGTGACGGTCACCAGCAAAGCGCAGGTGTCGGGGCAATCGTGCGGACATGTCGCACGGACGATAGTGGTGGTCATAAGCAGGCCCCGGTAAAGACGCAATACACGATACGAAAGAAGCGATACGGTTTTGTGTACTTTATCGCAAATTCCATCCGCCGCGCATTCTGTTATGCCGGCCCATCGTTGAGGTGGCAGGCGGAAAAACGGTCGGGCGCAATCTGTTTAAGGAGCGGTTTTTCGCTGGTGCAGCGCGGCATCGCGTGCGGGCAGCGCGGGTGAAAATGACAGCCGGGAGGCGGATGCAACGGCGATGGGATTTCGCCTTTGACAGGGGAAAATATGATTTTTCCGACTGTCAGGCGCGGGGCCGATGCCAGCAATGCCTGGGTGTAGGGATGATTCGGCTGTTCAAATAAGACTTCTGTAGGCGCTGTTTCGACAATGCGTCCCAGATACATGATGAGCACCCGATCGGCGATATGGCGTACTACGCCCAGATCATGACTGATGAATAAATACGTCAGATCCAGTTCAGTACGCAAGCGCATGAACAGATTGAGCACTTGCGCCTGGATCGAAACGTCCAGCGCCGCGACCGCTTCGTCGCAAACCAGAAACGCCGGTTTGACTGCCAGCGCCCGGGCGATGCCGATACGCGCACGCTGGCCACCCGAAAATTGATGTGGGAAACGCCGCAGCGCGTCGCTATCCAAGCCGACCTTTTGCAGCAGTTCGGTAACGTAAGACGCCTGTTGATCGCGCTCGATCAAACCGTGCACCACCGGTGCTTCACCGATAATCTGTTGCACGCGCATGCGTGGATTAAGCGATGCGTATGGGTCCTGGAAAATCATTTGGACTGCTAATTTTTCCTGTCGGCGCTTTACCTCATCGGCATCGGCATCGGCGCCATCGTTGGAACCGCCCCGCCATTCGCGGGTGCCGGCACTGGCTGTATGCAATCCGGCTACGATCCGTCCCAGTGTCGACTTGCCGCAGCCGGATTCGCCGACCAGACCGACCACTTCGCCGCGTGTAATGTGCAACGACACATCATCGACCGCATGCACGACTTCTTCCCGCAGTACTTTTCCGAATGGACGCGTCAGCAGATTGGCAAAGCGCGCCGCCGCATCCAGCGGCTGGACAAAGCGTTTGGAGACATGGTGCAACGCCATCAGCGGCGGTTCGGTTTCGGGTGGCATCAGAGGGCCTCCGTCGCAATTTCAATGATTGGGTGAAAACATCGCAGCGCGCGCGCATCGACTTCGCGCAATGGCGGGGTCTGCGCACAAATTTCTGTCGCGTGCGCACAGCGGTTGCGAAACGCGCAGCCTGACGGCAAATTCAACAGCGACGGTGTGGTTCCTGGAATCTGCTGCAGCGGCCGGCCCCGCGCATTGCGCGATGGCGCCGAGGCGATCAGGCCATGGGTATAGGGATGACGGGGATGGTTCAATACCTGCTCTACTGTGCCGCTTTCGACGATCCGCCCGGCGTACATGACGCTGACCGTATCGGCTAGGCCGGCGATCACGGAAAGGTCATGCGTAATCCAGATCAGCGCCGTATTGGAATCGTGGCAGAGCTTTTGCATTTCGTACAAAATCTGTCCTTGTATCGTTACGTCGAGCGCGGTAGTCGGCTCATCGCAAATGATGAGATCCGGCGCATTGAGCAAGGCAATGGCAATGGCGACGCGTTGCCGCATGCCGCCTGAAAATTGATGCGGATAGGCGTTCAGCCGCTCGTCGGGCGAGGCGATGCCGACCCTGACCAAGGCTTCACGCGCAATCGCCAGCGCGGCATGCCTGCCGATATCGCGATGCGCCAGGACTGCTTCGATCATCTGGGTATCGATCCGCAGCACCGGATTGAGCGTCATCATCGGATCCTGGAAAATCATCGCAATCCGATTGCCGCGGATATGCCGCATCGCCTCGGGCGAGAGGCTGCGCAGATCTTGTCCATGCAACAGAATGCGTCCGCCGGCGATCCGGCCCGGCGCATCGATCAATCCCATGATTGAATAACCGGTCATCGATTTTCCGGAACCCGATTCGCCGACCAGACCCATGATCCGGCCCGGCGCCAGTGTAAACGAGACATCGTCGACCGCCTTGACCAGACCGGCACGGGAAACGAAATGCGTCTCCAGATGTTCGACTGTCAGCGTATTGTTGTTCATCGCCGCGCGCTCCTCATTGCCTCATTGCGTTTGCAAACGCGGATTGAGTACATCGCGCAATTGATCGGCTACCAGATTGATGGCAACCACGGTCAAGAGCAATGCGATCCCGGGGTAAAAACTGATCCAATAGCTGCCGGACAACAAATATTGAAAGCCATTTGAAATCAACAGGCCCAGCGATGGTTCGGTGACCGGCAGGCCCAGTCCCAGAAACGATAACGTGGCTTCGAGGGAAATCGCAGAAGCCACTTGCAATGCGGCGACCACAATCAGAGGCGGCATGCAGTTCGGCAGCAAATGGCGAAATACGATGCGCAACGACGACAAGCCCAGCGCGCGCGCCGCTTCCACATATTCCTTTTTGCGCTCGACCAATGCCGTGCTGCGCGCGGTGCGTGCATAGTAGGCCCATTGCACTGTCACCAATGCGATGATGATTTTATCGACGCCGCGCCCGGTCAGCGCGAGCAGAATCAATGCCACCAGAATCGGCGGAAACGCCAGTTGAATATCGGCGATCCGCATAATCAGCCCCTCGATGCGGCCTCCGGCGTAACCGGCAATCAGGCCCAGCGTCAGGCCGATGAACAATGCGATGACCGTACTGACAACGCCCACCGTCACCGAAATGCGCACGCCATACAAAATCGCGGACAACATATCGCGCCCCTG
>DATMOE010000410.1:0-11137 GCA_035568435.1 Herbaspirillum sp.
AAGGCCACTACGGTAGTGGCCTTGACTCACCACATCCCTGCCAAGCCCGCATACACACCGATTGCCGCCGAGAGCAAGATGACAAGGGCGACAACGACGGCATATCCTCCTGTGAGGCGGTAAGGTTCCGGCAAACGACGCGCGAGCAGGTACAGGAATCCGAGTACGATCGGCAGTAACAGCGCGTTCATGACCTGAACGCCGACGCTAAGACTGACCAGATTGACGCCGGAAGCCACGAACAGTCCACCGGCCACCAGCGATACAGTGTAAATACCGTAAAACCAGGGCGCATCCACGGGTGCATGGTCCAATGAATGTTTCACGCCAAATACTTCGCCCAGTGTGCGTGCGGCAGTGAGCGTGACGACGATTGTCGCGACCAAAGCGGAACCAATCATGCCCATCGCGAACAATATCTTTCCGCCCCCCTCGCCGAGAAACGGGGTGATTGCCTGCGCAATTTGCTGCACAGTATCAAGAGCGACACCTCTATTTGTTTTCCCGAGAGTCGCGGCGGTTGCGATCAACACTGCTGCCATGATGACCTGAGTGACGATTGCACCAAATGCGGTATCCCAGCGCGCGGCGGGCAGATCATCGGTCGTCAGTTTTTTCTCGACCACGGCCGATTGTTGGTAAAACACCATCCAAGGCATGATAACGGCGCCGATGTTGGCGGCGACCAGATACAGGTATTTCGGCTCTTTCCAGGAAATCGACAGGGACCCCGCCAGCATCGTGGCCGGATCGGGATGAGCGCGCCAGGCGACGACAAGAAATACCAGTTCAAAGGCGCCGATGCACATCGCGATGCGTTCCACGGACAAGTAGGAACCCGTGTAGGCCATGACGACCAGTCCAACGACCACGACGCTCATGGTGAGCGATTCGGGCACGCCAAATAACAGACCGACCCCAGCTAAGCCGCTTAATTCGCTCAACAACGCACCAATGCAGGCAACGACCAGAGTGCCGACGGAGAGCAATGCCCAGCCCCGTCCGAAATGTTGTTGAATCAAGTCTCCGTGCCCCTTGCCGGATACGATACCCAAACGCACGGTGAGTTCTTGCACAACGAACAGGATAGGCACCAGTAGCAATTGCAACAGCAAGAGCCGGTAGCCCCACTGGGCGCCGCTTTGCGCCGCCGTGATCACACTTCCCGCATCGGTATCGGCCAGCATCACAACGATACCCGGCCCGGCGACCACCGCAAAGCGAGTCCAACGCAGCTTGTTAATTGACGCAACAGCAGTAATGGTCTGATTCATGAGTATTGAAAAAATTAAGGGGTTTTCCCGCCGTAAGCCGCATTGAAGTCGTTAATACTCAGGATTCGTTTATGTTACATAAAATGAGAATGGTTATCAATATCAAATATAGAGACTAGTGCGCATCCCTACCTTCCGACTAATTGTTAACAGGCCCTAGTAAAGCTGGACCGATTCATAGTGGACTTGGAAAGGGGCGAGCACCAAAACAAGTCGATTGATGCGCCATTTGAATGCATTTCAAGTGCGCTGCACAACAATCGTCCGACCGTGTCACCGCCGATTGCTGCTGGGTGTTGCTTTATCCACGCGTTCATTAAAACGGACATCAAAATCCATCCTGGCATGGTATATGCGTGTATGTATCCAATCTTGTATTCAAGTTGGAGCGACAATGCGCCACGCCATCCAAAAACAGCCGCGCTCAAATCCGACGCCGTCGACGATGGCCGAGGTGCACGCCGCTTATGCCGCCGGAAGCCTGATGCCGAGCGAAGTCATTGAAGCTTCGCTGGAGAGCATCGATCAATCGGATCGCCGCGAAGTGTGGATTTCGCGTGTGACGCGTAAACGCTTGATGCGGCAGGCGGCCGAAATGGACATCATGCTGCGTATCAAAGGGCGGGCCATTTTCGATGCAATGCCTTTGTTCGGTATTCCATTTGCGGTAAAAGACAATATCGATGTCGCCAACATGCACACCACGGCAGCGTGTCCGGCGTATAGCTACCGCGCCAAGACCACCGCTACCGCAGTCGCCCGGCTGCAGCAGGCCGGCGCATTATTGATCGGCAAGACCAATCTGGACCAGTTCGCGACCGGCTTGGTCGGCACCCGCTCGCCGTATGGCGCGGTGCGTAATACCTTGCAGCCCGATTATGTATCGGGCGGTTCGAGTTCCGGTTCGGCCGCGGCGGTGGCGCTGGGACAAGTGCTGTTTTCGCTGGGCACCGATACCGCCGGCTCGGGCCGTATACCGGCGGCGTTCAATCATCTGGTCGGCCTGAAACCGACGCGCGGGCTGATCAGCAATCGAGGCTTATTGCCGGCTTGCCGCTCGCTGGACTGCATTTCGATTTTTGCCAACGATGTCGGCGACGCGTGGCGGGTGGCAAGCGTCGCCGCCGGCTACGATCCGGAGGATAGTTACTCGCGCACGCCGCCAATGCTGAGCGTGAAGTGTCGCGGCTATCGCATCGCCGTTCCTAAAAATCCTGAATTTTTCGGCGATACGATGGCGCAGCGGGCGTTCGAACAAGCGCTGAAAACCATCGCAAAATTACCCGGCGTCAGTATCCAGCGCATTCCCTTTGCCGTTTTTAGCGAGGTCGCGCAATTGCTTTATCAAGGGCCGTGGGTGGCGGAACGGCGCGCCGCCATCGATGATTTTTTTGCCGCGCATGCCGGCGACATGGACCCGGTGGTGCGCAATATCGTGGGGCAGTCCGATCGCTACAACGCGGTTGACGTGTTCCAGGCGCAGTATCGCTTGGCTGAGCTGCGCCGCGAGGCTGAAACGCTGCTGCACAACAGCGATAGCGACATGATGCTGGTGCCGACGGCGCCGATCTTTCCGACCATCGCCGCCGTGCAGGCCGAACCGGTCGCGCTCAATGCGCAACTCGGCTATTACACCAACTTCGTCAATTTGCTGGACATGGCGGCATTGGCGATTCCAGCGCACTGGCGCAAAGACGGTTTGCCGGCCGGCTTAACGTTGATTGGCCCGGCCGGTTCGGATCACCGGTTGGCGCAGGCAGGGGCTTATTTTCAAGAGGCGTTCGGCGGCGCGGCACAGGCCGAGGCGATCGCGCGCGCGCCGCTGGCGTTCAACGAAGAGACCATCAAATTGGCCGTGGCCGGCGCGCATCTGAGCGGCCAGCCTCTGAATTGGCAGTTGCTGGAAGCGGGCGCACGACTGCTGGGCGAGACGACCACCAGCGCCGATTACCGGCTTTACGCACTGGCCGATACCGTCCCGCCGAAGCCCGGCATGGCGCGGGTGTCGAACGGCGGCGCGGCGATCGCGGTGGAAGTCTGGGAACTGCCGCTGCGCAATTTCGGCGCATTAACGGCGGCTGTTCCGGCCCCGCTGGGCATCGGCACATTGACGCTCGCCGACGGCCAGCAGATCAAGGGATTCATCTGCGAACCGGCCGCCATTGAAACCGCGCTGGATATCACCGGCCATGGCGGCTGGCGTGCCTATGTTTATCTGGCAGAAAAACAAACTATTGCCGTCGCTTGCGCTGTTGACCCTTGTGTCCCTTGTTAATCCTTCACTCTTATTTTCTGGAGCATTGCCATGAATAATCGTCGTAAATTTCTGTCCCATACAGGTGCCGCTGCATTGGGCGCAACATTCCCGTTCGGCTTGCTGCACGCGGCGACGCCGCTGACGGTCGGCTTTGTGTATGTCGGGCCGCGCGACGATTACGGCTATAACCAGTCGCATGCGCAGGCCGCCGCGATCCTCAAGAAAATACCCGGCATCAAAGTGATCGAAGAAGAAAACGTGCCGGAAACCAATGTCGCGCAAAAAGTCATGGAAGCGATGATCGTGCAGGACGGCGCGAGCCTGATCTTCGCAACTTCCTACGGTTACTTTGATCCGCACGTGCTGAAAGTCGCGGAAAAATATCCGCAGGTGCGCATCGCCCATTGCGGCGGTATGTGGACCAAGGGCAAGCATCCGATGAACGCGGGCAGCTACTTCGGTTATATCGACGAATGCGAATACCTGAGCGGCATCATCGCCGGTTCGATGAGCAAGACCAAGAAACTGGCGTTTGTCGCCGCCAAACCGATCCCGCAGGCATTGCGCAATATCAATGCATTCACCCTCGGCGCGCAGTCGGTGGATCCGTCGATTACCACGCACGTTGTGTTCACCGGCGACTGGTCGATGCCGGTCAAGGAAGCGGAAGCTGCCAACAGCCTGATGGACCAGGGCTGCGATGTCATTACCTGCCATGTCGATAGCCCGAAGGTCATTATCGAGACGGCCGAGAAGCGCGGCGTCATGAGTTGCGGTTATCACACCAACCAGGCGGCGCTGGCGCCGAAAGGCTATCTCACCGGCGCCGAATGGAACTGGGGCACACCGGATATCGAAATCGACAGGGCCGCGCTGGACGGCAAGCCGATGATCAATTTCCTGCGCGGCGGGCTGAAAGATAACTTCGTCAAGATGTCGGCCTATAACGCCAACGTCAGCGCTGCGGCAAAGCAGAAAGCCGATGGCGTCAAGGCGCGAATGCTGGCCGGAAAATTTGCAATTTTCAAGGGGCCGATCAAAGACAACAAGGGCAATACCGTGATTCCGGCCGGCACCACGCTGAGTCAAACGGATGCCGTACTGGAAGGCATGAACTATCTGGTGGCCGGGGTGATCGGGCAGGTATAGAAACTGCTTGTGCTTGTAGCGTGCGCCCTTTTTGCTGCATGGAAGAGGGCGCATGGGAACGCCAAGTATTCTTCGATCGCATTCTAAAAGCGCTATGCATATAAACGATTTCACTCTCAGATTTAAAGCCAATGCAGCAAGCCGCTTGCTGCCGGTGGTTCCCACTTTATGTGCGTTGAGCGGCGCCTTGCTGCTGTTCGTTTTGTTTCTGCTGGCGCAGGGCAAGCCGGCCGGCGAAGCCTGTTTTTATATTTTTCAGGGCGCGTTCGGATCGGCTTTCGCTTGGCAGAATACCTTGCAGCGCGCCGCGCCTTTATTGCTCACTGCGCTGTGCGTTGCATTGCCGGCTCGCGTCGGGCTGGTGATCATCGGCGGTGAAGGTGCGCTGGCCATGGGCGGGCTGACTGCCGCGGTATTGCCGTCGGCGCTGCCGCATTTATCGTGGATCGTCATGTTGCCGGCGATGGCATTGGCGGCCATGGCCGCCGGTGCTGCATGGATCGCCTTATCCGGCGCATTGCGCCAATGGCGCGGCGTCAACGAGACCATTTCCAGTTTGTTGCTGTCGTATCTGGCGCTGGCTTTATTCCATCATCTGGTCGAAGGGCCACTGCGCGATCCGGCCAGCCTGAATAAGCCGTCGACATTGCCGCTGGCGCCTGATTATCTGATCGATGCGATGCCGTTGTTCAATGTGCATTGGGGCCTGGCGTGGGGCGCGGCGGCCTGTATCGCCGCTTGGATCATGGTCAAGTACAGCACGTTCGGTTTTGCGCTGGGCGTGGTCGGCGGCAATATCCGCACTGCGCGGCTGGTGGGCTTGCCGGTCAATTGGCTGGTGCTGATCGCCTGCGGGATGGGCGGCGCGGCGGCCGGGCTGGCCGGCATGCTGGAAATCGCTGCGGTACAGGGCAGCGCCAACAGCGCACTGCTGGCGGGCTACGGTTTCAGCGGCATCCTGGTGGCATTCGCGGCCAGGCAAAATCCACTGGCTATTATCGTATGCGCGGTTTTGATCGGCGGTGTCGAAGCCAGCGGCAGTCTGCTGCAACGGCGGCTCGGCCTGCCGGACGCCACCACCTTGGTGCTGCAAGGCCTGCTGTTCTGTAATTTGCTGGCTTGGGAAACCATCGTCAGACGGCTGGCCGAGCGGCGCTTGCGTTGGCAACAGGCGGCGTTGCAGTCTGCGATGACCGCGGAGGTCAATTATGTTTAAGGACAATCATGACTGAGAGCGATTATGCGACGCTGCTGCTGGCGCTGTTCTCCGGCGCCATTCGGGTCGGCACGCCGTTTCTGTTTGTCAGCCTGGGCGAGTGTCTGACCGAAAAAGGCGGGCGGGTCAATCTAGGGCTAGAGGGCATTCTGGTGGGCGGTGCGATGACCGGTTATGCGGTTTCTTTTTTCACCGGCTCGGCCTGGCTGGGCGTGCTGGCGGCCGGCGTTGCCGGTTTATTGCTTGGGACAGTCCACGGCCTGGTCTGTTCTCTACCGCGTGTGAACGACATTGCGTTCGGCATTGCGCTGATGCTGTTGGGCACGGGGCTGGCGTTCTTCCTGGGCAAACCGTTTATTCAACCTCAAGCGCCGATGCTGCCTGCAATCGATTTCGGCGGCTGGAGCAGCAACGCGCATATTCATGGCGCGCTGCAGATCAATGCTTTGTTTCTGATCGGCGTGCTGCTGGCGGCCGCCTTGCAATGGGGCTTATCCAGCACGCGCTGGGGATTGGCGCTGCGGCTGGTCGGCGATCACGCCGAAACCGCTCGGGCGCTCGGCTATTCGATTAATACAACACGCGTCGTGGCGACTGCTTGCGGCGGTTTTCTGGCCGGCGTCGGCGGCGCGTATTTGTCGCTGTACTACCCCGGCAGTTGGAACGAAGGCTTGTCCAGCGGGCAGGGGCTGATGGCGGTCGCGCTGGTGATCTTTGCGCGCTGGCAGCCGCTGCGTTGTCTCGGCGCGGCGTTGTTGTTCGGCGCCGCCGGCGCGCTCGGCCCGGCCTTGCAGGCAGTCGGCGTGACGTCCGGCTATTACCTATTCAACGCGGCGCCCTATGCATTGACCTTGCTGATCATGATCATTACTTGCCGTCCCGACCGGACCTTGGACAGTGCGCCGGGCGAACTGAGCCTGACGCGTTAGGGACATCGTCAAGCGCATATCAATATTGCAAAGCAACCTGGAGAACACGATGTCGGAAATCTATTTGCAAGCCGCGCCTTATCCGTGGCCTTACGACGGTAATTTGACGCCGCAAAATACGGCCCTGATCGTGATCGATATGCAAACCGACTTTTGCGGCGTCGGCGGCTATGTGGACAAGATGGGTTACGACCTGTCGCTGACACGGGCGCCGATCGGTCCCATCGGCCGCGTGATGCAGGCCATGCGCGCCGGTGGCTATACCATCATCCATACGCGGGAAGGCCATCGTCCCGATCTGTCGGATCTGCCCGAGAATAAACGCTGGCGTTCGCGCCGCATCGGCGCCGAGGGCGTCGGCATCGGCGATCTCGGGCCGTGCGGCAAGATTCTGGTGCGCGGCGAACCCGGGTGGGAAATCATCCCGGAACTGGCGCCGCTGCCAGGCGAAATCGTGATCGATAAGCCGGGTAAAGGATCGTTCTGCGCTACCGATCTTGAGCTGATCTTGCGCACGCGCGGCATTCGCAATCTGATCCTGAGCGGTATTACCACCGATGTCTGCGTGCACACCACCATGCGCGAAGCCAACGACCGCGGCTTCGAATGCGTGCTGCTCGACGATTGCTGCGCCGCCACCGATCATGCCAATCATCTCGCAGCATTGTCGATGGTGAAGATGCAGGGCGGGGTCTTCGGCGCAGTCTCGGATGCCGCCGCTTTGCTTGCTGTGTTGGGCCGGGCCTGATATGCAAGCGCTCGAACTCAACATCATCGGCGCCGGAAAATCGTTCGGTGATTTTCGCGCGCTCGATCAGGTCTCGATGACGGTCAAGGCCGGCACCATTCACGCCTTGCTGGGCGAAAACGGCGCAGGAAAAAGTACGCTGGTCAAAGGACTGGTCGGGTATAGCCCGCTGGATCAAGGCACGCTGCTGGCAGACAATCGCGAGGTCGAGATTCGCAATCCGAAATTGCCGAATGCGCTTGGCATTGGCATGGTCTATCAGCATTTCACGCTGGCCCCCAGCCTGACCGTCGCCGAAAACCTGTTGCTGGCGCGCGGCAATATGTCGTGGCGTATTCATTGGCGGCGGGAGCGCGAGATGTTACGGGAATTTATGCGTTCGATGCCGTTCCGGCTGGATCTGGACCGCGTTATCAGCAGCTTGTCGGCCGGCGAAAAGCAAAAGCTGGAAATCCTGAAGCAGCTTTATTTGCGCCGCCGCCTGTTGATCCTGGATGAACCGACTTCGGTGCTGACGCCGCAGGAAGCCGATGAGGTACTGGAATTGATGCGTACCCTGACGCGCCAGGGCGATCTGACGGTATTGATGATTACGCATAAATTTCGCGAAGTCCTGGCCTATGCGGACGATGTCACCGTATTGCGCAAAGGCTGCTTGGTCGGCAGCAGCGCGGTAGCGGCCACCGATCAGGCGCAAATGGCGCACTGGATGATGGGCGAGGCGCGGGTTGAACAAAAATCCGTGGACCGCGCACCGCTGCCGGCCACCGCGCCGACCGGATTGGCGGTGCAATCTTTACGCGTGCGCAACGACCGCGGGGTCGAAGCGGTCGGTGGATTATCGCTGTCGGTGCGGCGTGGCGAAATCGTCGGCGTGGCCGGCATTTCCGGCAATGGCCAGAAGGAATTGGCGGAGGCCTTGCTCGGCCAGCGCCGCATCGTTTCGGGCAGCGTCGCGGTGGACGGCGTGCCGTATCACGCCAGCCGGGTCCAGATGTATTTGCACAAGGTATTTGCGCTGCCGGAAGAACCGCTGCGCAACGCCAGCGTGGCCGGCATGAGCGTGGCGGAGAACATGGCCTTGCGCAATTTCGACCGCGCCCCGATCCGACGCCAGGGCTGGCGGCTCGACCGTGGCGCGATGCAGCAGCAGGCGAAGGCCCTGATCGCGGCCTTCAATGTTTGGCCGCCGTTGCCCGAACGCCCGCTCGGCACGCTGTCGGGCGGCAATGTGCAGCGCGCGATCCTGGCGCGTGAACTGGGCGATGCGGTGCGGGCTGAGGATGCGGTGCACGTGCTGATCGCTGCCAATCCGGTATTCGGCCTGGACTTCGCTTCGGTCGCGGCGATCCATGCGCGCCTGTTGCAGGCACGCGCATTGGGGGCGGCCGTGCTGCTGATCAGCGAAGACCTGGACGAATTGCTCGAATTATCCGATCGCATTGTCGTCATGACCGACGGTGCGATCGTGCATGAAACTGCGGCCGCCGACGCCGACCGCGCACACCTGGGCCGCTGGATGGGGGGCCATGGGCACGATGGTCACGATGCTCACGATGCTCAATTAAGCACTGAAATTTTCGATGGAAAATCATGATGATCGTTGACGCCATTCCTTATCCTTACCATTTCGACGTCCGGCGCACCGCCTTGATCGTCATCGACATGCAGCGCGACTTCATTGAGGAGGGCGGTTTCGGCACCATGCTCGGCAACGATGTCGGTACGCTGGCCGATATCGTGCCGACCGTGGCGGCGCTGTTGGCGCTGGCACGCGCCAAAAAACTGCTGGTGATCCACACCCGCGAATCGCATTTGCCCGATCTATCCGATTGTCCGCCGGCCAAACTGCGCCGCGGCAACCCTGCATTGGGCATAGGCGACATCGGTCCGATGGGGCGCATTCTGGTGCGTGGCGAAGCGGGCAACCAGATCGTCCCGATGCTGGCCCCGCGTGAGGATGAACCGGTGATCGACAAGCCGGGCAAGGGCGCGTTTTACGCCACCCAACTGGAAAAATTATTGAAAGAGCGCGGCATTACGCACCTGTTATTCGCCGGCGTGACGACGGAAGTCTGCGTACAGACTTCGATGCGCGAAGCCAACGATCGCGGCTATGAATGTTTGCTGATCGAAGACGCGTGCGCCAGCTATTTTCCCGCGTTTCACGTCGCCACGCTGGCGATGCTGAGCGCGCAAGGCGGCATCGTCGGCTGGCGCGCCCCGCTGAAATCCCTGCAAGCCGTTTTAGAAAGGAATAATGATGCAGATTAATCTGCCTGAGGTTGTCGATGAAGTCGCCAAGGCGTTTTACGATTATGAAGCGGCTTTGCTGCGCCACGACGTGCCGGCGCTGGACCGCTGGTTCTTTTATCACCCGAGCACCGTGCGCTACGGCGTTGCCGAAAATCTGCTGGGTGGGGAGGCCATACGTCAATACCGGCAAGCCTGCGCGCCGGTGCACCAATCGCGCCAATTGCAGCGTACGGTGGTGACGACCTTCGGGCAGGATTATGCTACTGTAAGCACCGAATTCACCTCCGACGATGCGGCACGGCCGGGACGCCAGATGCAGACCTGGGTCCGATTCGCTGGGCAATGGCGGATCGTCGCCGCGCATGTGAGCCTGATGCAATAATTTTAATATGACTGTTTTCGCCACCAATCAGCTCGCTGAACAAGTCTACAACCGGGTAAAAGACGACATTTTTAATTTTCGCCTTTTACCCGGGGATAATTTCACCGAATCGTCAATGGCGGCGCAACTCGGTGTTTCGCGCACGCCGTTGCGCGACGCCTTATTCCGTTTGCAGCGCGAGGGTTATCTGGAAGTGGGTTTTCGGCGCGGCTGGAAGGTATGCTCGATCGATTTCGTTCGGCTGGATAATCTGTACGATTTGCGCATCATATTGGAAACCGCCGCATTGGAGCGCCTGTGCAAGGCGCCCAATCAGTCGGCGCGCTTGCAGGCGCTGAACGACATTTGGCTGATCCCGGAAGCGCAGCGTGAAACCGATCCGGTGTTGCTGGCCGAACTCGATGAGCAATTCCATATCGAGCTGGTTGCCGCCGCCGGCAATAACGAAATGACCCGCATCCATACTGAACTGACCGAAAAAATCCGCATCGTGCGGCGGCTCGATTTCCTGAAAAAAGACCGCGTTCTGGCCACGTACCAGGAGCACGGCAAGATATTGGAAATGATTGCACGCCGCCGCTTGACCGAAGCGCAAACGCTGTTAAGCGCGCACATCACGCAAAGCCGGCTTGAAGTCCGCAAAATTACACTTTGGATGATGGCGGAAGCGCGGCAGCAGCAGTTGGATGCGGAGAACGCGGCGGCGCCGGCTTCGTAGCGCCAATACGACTCAGCTACTCAGGTCGAGATACAGTTACGCACGGCTATGCACACGCTTACCCGCAGCATAAGTGGCCGCAATGACGCGGTCGTCGGCCAACATGGCCAGCGCAAACAAGCGTTCTTCCAGATTGCTACAAGCGGCGCTGCGGCGCGCCAGCAGCGGCCTGGCTTGCGGATCGAGGACGATAAAGTCCGCTTCGCGA
>DATMOE010000411.1:0-3593 GCA_035568435.1 Herbaspirillum sp.
GATGCCGCGCCGGCGCAGGGTTGCGCTGACCATCGCCGCGCTGCTGCTGCGTATTTCGCCGTGTACGATCTTGCCGCCGGCATCGGTTCCTTGCCATGTGTAATTACGCGTGGGGGCTGAATGGGACATGGTTATGGATTAGAAGGTTAAGGATTAGAAGGTTATGGATTAGTACAAGCCAGCACTTCGTCGAGGCTGGTGATGCCGTCCATGACTTTGCGCAGGCCGGCGCTACGCAGGCTCTGCATCCCTTGCCGGCGTGCTTCGGCCTCGATTTCCTGGGTGCTGCGCTGCGACAGGATCAGGTTTTCGATGACCGCGGTGATCGGCAGCATTTGATAAATCGCGATGCGGCCGCGGTAGCCGCTGCCGTTGCAGTGTTCGCAGCCGTTGGCCTGAAACGGCTGAAAGCCAGAGGTCAGCGATTGTTCGGTAAAACCGGTCTGGCGCAGTGCGTCGGCGCTCAGTTGCGCGACTTTTTTGCACGCGCAAAGCCGCCGCACCAAGCGTTGCGCGACGATCAGCACCACTGAAGCGGCAATATTGAAGGCCGGTATGCCCATATTGATCAGCCGCGTCAAGGTGGAGGCGGCGTCGTTGGTGTGTAGCGTGGAAAAGACCAGATGGCCGGTTTGTGCGGCTTTCAGGGCAATGTCCGCCGTTTCCAGATCGCGGATTTCACCGACCATGATGATGTCTGGATCCTGCCGCAGGAAAGCGCGCAGGGCGACCGGAAAGGTGACGCCGGCCCGTTCGTTGATGCTGACCTGATTGATGCCGGGCAAATGAATTTCGGCCGGATCTTCGGCGCTGGAGATATTGACGCCGGGCTGGTTCAGCAAATTCAGGCAGGCGTACAGGGAGCGGGTTTTGCCGGAGCCGGTCGGTCCGGTGACCAGAATCATGCCGTGCGGACGATGGATCGCCTCCGTCAGCAGGGCGCGCTGCTCCGGTTCCAGCCCCAGCGTATCGATACCGAGTTCGGTGCGTCCAGACTCCAGCAGGCGGATGACGATTTTTTCGCCGAATAAGGTCGGCAAGGTCGAGACGCGGCAATCGATGGCGCGTTTGGCGCCATCGCACAGACGCATGCGGCCATCTTGCGGCACGCGTTTTTCGGCGATATCCAGGTTTGAAATCACTTTGATGCGTGAGGCCAGTTGGTCTCTGATGGTCAACGGCGGTTGCGCAATTTCATGCAGCACGCCATCGACGCGAAAGCGGATGCGGCAGAATTTTTCAAACGATTCGAAATGCAGATCGGAAGCGCGCTGCGCAACGGCGTCGTCCAGTATTTTTTGCACAAAGCGCACTACCGGCGCATCGTCGACCGGATTGGCCGCCGCTGTCGAGGCTGCGTTGGCGGGGCCGTCTTCAAAGACATGCAGATCCTCGGGACGCGATAATTGGCCGATCAACGTCAGCAGCGCGTAATGATCGACTACGACCGGCGCGATCGTGAGCTGGGTTTGGAATTTGATCTGATCCAGCGCCTGCAAATTGCTGGGGTCCGAGATGGCGACGGTGAGGCGTTTGCCGTTAATTGCCAGTGGCGCCAGCGTGTGGCTTTGCATCAGACGCGCATCGATCAAATCGACTGGGCATTGACTGAGATCGTAGTGCGCCAGGTCTTGCCGGACATAACCGAATGTATCGGCGCAAAAGCAGGCTAAAGCGGCGCTGGTGATGCAGCCGGTTTGCAATATTTGATCGATCACGGGGCAGCGAGGCGTTTGACGATCGATGGCGGATTCTTGTGTGGGAGATAATATTCCGGCCCGCACCAGCGCCCGCGTCAGCACCGATGGTGCGGTAGTGGATGCTGAATTTTTGGGTGAAGTAGATATGCCTGAGGATAGATCGGGATCGGCGCGATCCGATTGGGCTTTTGACGCTTTGCCCGGTGCGACTGGAGGAAGCATTGTTTAGGCGGCCGCAGATGGCTGGCCAAAGAAATCATTGCGACCGATGATGCCTAGCGGGAAGTGCGGTGTAAAGCGGTTCGCAGCTTCTGTCAGTAAATGCCGTCAGTAAATTCCGTCAGGAAAAACGAGGGTCAGTGATTCCGTTCGACTGCAAAAGCAGCCAGCTCAAGCATGGCTGTTTTGTAGCGGCTCTCCGGCAGATTATCGAGCGATTTCGCTGCGCGCTGCGCCGCAATTTCGGCGTGATGGCGGGTGTAATCGAGGGCGCCGGAGCTGGTAATGGCGGTCAGAATTTCGTCGAAATGTTGCTCATCGCCGTTTTCAATACAGCTGCGCACCAGCTCGCGTTGTTGGGCGTTGCCGTGCTCCATTAGATAAATCAGCGGCAGGGTCGGTTTGCCTTCGCGCAAATCGTCCCCGACGTTTTTGCCGATTTCCTCGGGGTGGCCGGAATAATCCAGTACATCGTCGATCAGTTGAAATGCCGTGCCCAGCGAGCCGCCGTATTCGCCCGCGGCTGTGATATCGGCATCGGACGCGCCGCTGATAAGCGCGCCGACTTCCGCCGCCGCTTCGAACAGGCGCGCGGTCTTGGAGCGGATGACCTGCAGATACGCCGCTTCGTTGACTTGCGGGTTATGCATATTGAGCAACTGCAGCACTTCGCCTTCGGCGATGACGTTGGTGGCATCGGCCAGGATTTGCATGACCCGGCTGTTACCGACCGATACCATCATCTGAAAGGCGCGTGAATACAGAAAATCGCCGACCAGCACCGAAGCGGCATTGCCGAACAGGGCGTTGGCGGTTTGTTTGCCGCGCCGTAGCGATGATTCGTCCACGACGTCGTCATGCAGCAAGGTCGCGGTATGAATGAATTCGATGACAGCGGCCAGTTCGTGATGCGCCTGGCCTGTATAGCCGTGCGCGTTGGCAACCATCAGCACCAATGCCGGCCGGATCCGTTTGCCGCCCGCGCCGATGATGTATTCCGCGACCTGATTGACCAGGGGGACTTCCGAATGCAGGCGTGCCCGAATAACGTTGTTGACCACCTGCAGATCGGCGGCGATGAATTCGGTGACGGAACTTCTAGAGGCGGTATGTAGGGCGGCGGACAAAGCGAAACCTGTTTTAAAATCTAGCGTGAAGCGATTATACGATAGCCGCGCGTTCCGGTAGGAGACATAGAAGGGATTAAATAGGGGTAAAGGGATAAGGGATAAGCATGGGAATAAGAATAGGGATAAGAGCGCAAAGCGATGGCCGCTGCTGCCGGATGCGCAAAATATTGCTTTTTTGAAACAAATTTAGCGAAAGTGTGGGGCAATATCCACCGTTGTCAACAGTTTTTGACGGCGCAGCTAAGCCTATGTATAATCACAGGTTTTCCCGATTCCGCGTGGTTTTTTCAGCTGCGCTTCGATGAAAGAAAAATCCCTTTCAAATTATTCGATGAGGTTTCACATGTACGCGGTCATAAAAACCGGTGGCAAACAGTATAAAGTTGTCGCTGGCGAAAAACTTAAAATAGAACAGATACCTGCAGACATTGGCTCCGAAATCACTTTAGATCAAGTACTCGCTTTGGGTGCAGGTGAAACCGTTACATTCGGTGAACCGCTGGTCGCAGGTGCTACGGTGCTGGCTACGGTATTGGCGCAAGGT
>DATMOE010000412.1:0-2015 GCA_035568435.1 Herbaspirillum sp.
TTCATAATATTCCTCTGGTGACGTGGATGGGCAGGGTGATTTTCGTCCGTTTACGTCAAACCCGGCATTTACGCCGATGATAGCGTAGCGCCGGAGAGCGTGCTGTTGGTCATTGTAACAAATCCATGCCGGTTTCCCGGCAGACGCCCATACAGAAAGTGTAGCAATTTAGAAAGTGTGGCGATTTACAACAGCTCGCGGGTTTTGGCTTCGATACTGGGCGAGGTATCGTCTCCGGCCTCGTAAAAGTCCAGGATTGCCGCGACGATTTTCTCGGGATCGTCAATGATCTGAATCAGATTCATGTCGTCTGCATGGATCATGCCGTCGCCGACCAGTTTGGCCTTGAACCAATCGAGCAGGCCGCGCCAGAATTCGGCGCCGACCAGAATGACCGGGATGCGCTGTATCGTGCCGGTCTGGATCAGCGTGAGGACTTCGCTCAGTTCATCGAGCGTGCCGAAACCGCCCGGCATGACCACATACGCATCGGCATATCTGACGAAGGCAACCTTGCGGGCAAAGAAATGGCGGAAATTGATGGAGATATCCTGCCATTTATTGCTGCCTTGCTCATGTGGCAACAAAATGTTGAGGCCGACCGACGGCGATTTGCCGCCGTGTGCGCCTCGATTGGCTGCTTCCATGATGCCGGGGCCGCCGCCCGAGAGGACAGCAAAGCCGGCATCGGATAATTTCCGCGCAATTCTAATGCCGAGGTCGTAATACTTGGTGTCCTCTTTGGTGCGCGCGGAACCGAAGATCGACACCGCCGACGGCAGCTCCGACAGACGTTCAGTGGACTCGACAAACTCTGCCATAATCGTCAGCAAATGCCACGACTCCCGTGCTTTCTTCGTCGTTGCGCGTTCGATGTCTTTGACTTCGCGTAGCCGCAAGACCCTTTTACCGTTCATTTTCATATGCAAAACACCTTGTTATTAGTTGATGGCTCCAGTTACCTATACCGGGCTTTTCATGCATTGCCCGACATGCGCAATGCCGAAGGCGCCCCTACAGGTGCTCTGTACGGCATGATCAATATGCTGCGCCGGCTGCGCAGTGATTACCCAGCAGCTTACATCGCTTGCGTCTTTGACGCCAAAGGAAAGACGTTTCGCGACGACTTATACGCACAGTACAAAGCCACGCGCAAATCGATGCCGGAAGATCTGGCATTGCAGATCGAACCCATCCATGCTGCGGTGCGGGCGATGGGCTGGCCGATCCTGATGGTCGAAGGCATTGAAGCCGACGACGTGATCGGCACCCTGGCCGTGCAGGCGGTCGAGCATGGCATGCAGGCGGTGGTTTCCACCGGCGATAAGGATATGGCGCAACTGGTCAATGAACACGTCACGCTGATCAATACCATGAGCAACGAGACGCTCGATCGCCCCGCGGTCATCGCCAAATTCGGCGTGCCGCCGGAGCGCATCGTCGATTACCTGAGCCTGATCGGGGACACCGTCGATAACGTGCCGGGGGTGGAAAAAGTCGGCCCCAAGACGGCGGTCAAATGGCTCGCGCAATACGATTCGCTCGATGGCGTGATGGCCAACGCTGCTGCCATCGGCGGCGTGGTGGGCGAGAATTTGCGTAAAGCGTTGCCATGGTTGCCGCAAGCCAAGGTCTTGGTGACGATCAAGACCGATTGCGATCTGGCCGCACATATGGCGTCGATCCCGGAATCGCTGACGGTCAAGCCGCAAGATCGGCTGGCGCTGAGCGAATTATTTACCCGTTACAACTTTAAGACGTGGTTGCGGGAATTAGGCAATAACAACCCGGTTGCTGCCGGCGCCCCTGGCACCCCCGGCGTTACGGCGCAGAGCGGTCTGTTCGACGCTGCGGCTGAAAACGCTGCATCCGCCCCAGCCGCCACTGCCACTACTACGGCGGCCGCAGCGCTGTCGGCCTCCGTCTACGAAACCGTATCGACGCACGAGCAACTCGATGCCTGGCTTAAAAAAATCGACAGCGCTGCGCTGACCGCGCTCGACACCGAAACCACC
>DATMOE010000413.1:0-4657 GCA_035568435.1 Herbaspirillum sp.
ATGTAATTTTGATTGATTTAAGACGACCAGTCATATCAACCCAACCTGATGAATGAAGGCTTCCATGCAAAATTTTACTTTCCATAATCCGACCAAAATCCTCTTCGGCGAAGGCCAGATCGCCGCGCTTGATACGGAAGTGCCGCGCGGCGCGCGCGTGCTGATTACCTCCGGCGGCGGCAGCATCAAGAGCAACGGTGTGCTGGCGCAAGTGTTGTCGGCGCTGGGTGATCGCGTGTCGTTTGTATTCAGCGGTATCGAACCGAATCCGACTTACGAAACCTTGATGCAAGCGGTGGCGCTCGTACGCGAGAAGAAAGTCGACTTCCTGCTGGCGGTTGGCGGCGGCTCGGTGATCGACGGCACCAAGTTCATCGCGGCAGCGCTGAACTTCGACGGCGAACCGTGGGATATCCTGTCCAAGCAAGCCGTGGTGCATGACGCGATGCCGTTCGGCAGCGTGCTGACGCTGCCCGCGACCGGCTCGGAAATGAACAATGGCTCCGTCATCACTTACCAGGGCAAGGGCGACAAGTTGTTCTTTACAAGCGACAAAACCTATCCGGTATTTTCGATACTCGACCCGACCACGACTTACTCGTTGCCACCGAAGCAAATCGCCAACGGCGTGGTCGATGCTTTCGTTCACACCGTCGAGCAATACCTGACCTACCCGGTCAATGCCAAGGTCCAGGATCGCTTTGCAGAAGGTCTGCTGCTCACGCTGACCGAAGTCGGCCCGCAAGCGCTTGCCGAACCGCACAACTACGAAGTGCGCGCAAACCTGATGTGGACTGCCACTTTGGCGTTGAATGGTTTGATCGGCGCTGGCGTGCCGCAGGATTGGGCTACGCACATGCTCGGTCACGAAATCACGGCGTTGCACGGACTTGATCATGCGCAAACGCTCGCCATTATCCTGCCGGCGATGCTCACCGTGCGCCGCAACGAGAAGCATGCGAAGTTGCTGCAGTACGCCGAGCGCGTGTGGAATATCACACAAGGCAGCGAAGAAGAACGCATCACCGCAGCGATCGCTGCAACCCGCGCGTTCTTCGAGAAGATGACGGTCCCAACGCGTCTGAGCGACTACAAAATCGACGGCAGTTCCATTGCCACATTGATGGCGAAACTTGAAGCGCACGGCATGACCGCATTGGGCGAACACGGCAATGTAACGCCGGCAGTCAGCCGCCAAGTTTATGAAGCGGCGGTTTAAGGCTGTTTACGCGTAGTGCGGCATTGTCCGCTTAATTAATCGTTAGGAGTTTTTCATGAAGATCGGATTTATTGGACTTGGTGCAATGGGCAGCGCGATTGCGCTGAACCTGCTTGAGTCAGGGCACGAAGTACACGTTTTCAACCGTAACCTTGCGCGTGCCGAACCGCTGCGCAAAGCCGGCGCGACGGTCGCGGCGAGTCCCGCGCAGGCTGCGCAATCGGCCGAGGTTGTGTTCACGATGGTGTCTGACGATGCTGCGCTCGAAGCGGTCACGTTCGGCGCATCGGGTCTCACTGCGGGCCTGAAACCAGGCGCGCTGCATATTTCGATGAGCACCATCGGCGTGGCCACCGGACAGGATTTTGCGGTACGCCATCGTGCAGCCGGCTTCGGCTTCGTGTCGGCCCCGGTATTCGGACGGCCCGACGCAGCGGCGGCGCGCAAGCTCCACATCATGGCCGCCGGCGCGGACGAGCATCTGAAAGTGGCAACGCCGTTGCTGGAACAGCTCGGACAATCGGTCGGTATCGTCGGCGCCGAGCCATCGCAAGCGAATCTGGTGAAATTGATCGGCAATTTCATGTTGTCGGTAGTGATCGAGAGCTTGGGCGAAGTATGTGCGGTGGCGGGCAAGGCGGGCATCGAACCGACGCGCTTGGTCGAACTGTTGACCAGTACAAACTTCAACGCGCCGCCTTACAAGATCTATGGCCCCATGATCGCGCAGCAGCGTTTCCAGCCGGCTGGTTTTGCGCTGCCGCTCGGCCAGAAAGACAATCGCCTGATGCTGGCGGCCGCCGAAGCGCTGGGCGTGCCGTTGCCGCTGGCGAGCCTCATTCACGATCGCTTCCTCGCGGTGCGCGCGCAAGGCCTTGGTTCGGAGTCCGACTGGTCTGCACTGGCGCTTCGCTCATACGCTGAAGCAGGCGTGCCGCCTCCATCGGTTTAACGCGATAACTGTGAAAGCCCGCCGTTGGCCAGCCTGTCTGGACGTTCGGCGGGTTTTTTGCATTGAATATTGATTTGTCGTTTAAGTATTAAGGATAGTTACATGAACATGAAGATTAGCCAGTACGCGCAAAAGCGCCATGCAACCAAAGCGTTCGATCCCAGCCGGAAGCTGCCGGAAAATATCATCGCAGAATTGCGGGAATTAATTCGATTCAGCCCCTCATCGGTGAATACACAGCCTTGGCATTTTATCGTTGCATCGAGTGAAGAAGGAAAGAACCGCATCGCCAAAGCAGCCGAAAATGGCTACACCTATAACGTGCCGAAAATCCGTGACGCTTCGCATGTCATGGTGCTGTGCACCCGCACCACGCTCGACGATGCGCACATGACGATGGTGCTTGAGCAGGAAGACAAGGACCAACGATTCATTAATCCAGAAGCAAAAGCAGCGCAAAACGGTTCACGTCAGTTGTATGCCAATTGGCATCGCTATGATTTGAAAGATGCGCAGCATTGGATGGAGAAACAGGTATACCTGGCGCTCGGCACTTTGTTGCTCGGCGCGGCAACGCTTGAAATCGATACCGTCCCAATCGAGGGATTTGACGCGCGCGTGCTGGACGAAGAACTCGGATTGCGGGCCAAAGGAATGACTAGCGTTGTGCTGGTCGGTCTGGGTTATCGCGGCGCTGAAGACTTTAACGCCAAGCTGCCGAAGTCACGGTTGCCTCGGGAAGTGGTGTTTAGCGAGCTGTAAGCAAGCCGCCTGAGTCACATTTTCGTCACCGTCGGATTTCTATACTGATCTTCGCCGACGCACCACACGTCGCTCTACGTTACCCACAACCTTACTTTTATGGAAAAATCATGTTGAAAATAAAACGCATCACCACTCTCCTGGCCTTCGCAGCCGTTTCATCCGTCATGCTCGCTTCCAGCGCTCAAGCAGCAGGCCCGACCGGTGCTGCTGCCGACTATGGAACCGGCGTTGCTGCCGGCACTAATGCCCGCCAGATCACGATTTCCCCTCAGACCAAATCGGTCAACGTCACTAATGGCGAGACGGTGAAATTTGACGTCAACGGCAAAACCTTCGCATGGAATGTAAACACCTTCAGCAACGATACCGAGTTCGATCTTGCCAAGATCGCGCCGGCCGGCACACAGGTCAATGACGTGCGCGTCTATGTAGCAGCCAATCCGCTGTATCGCAACTGAGCTACTGTGCTGCCGCCCATGCAGCCTTTGTTCACCCACAATGCCGTTTAAAGCGGCATTTTTTTTCGCTTGACATGCAAGTAAACGCTTGCATATAATTCCCTACGTCGACAACTGGAATTAAAAGGTGATCAGATATCGATAAAGTTTTCAAAGCGCTGGCTGATCCGAACCGCCGGCGTCTGCTTGATCAGTTGCATCGGGAGAATGGCCAGACGCTCACGGCACTTTGTGAGCATATGGCCATGACACGCCAAGCCGTGACGCAGCACTTGCAACAGTTGGAGGAAGCAAATCTCGTCGCCGTGGTTTGGCAAGGCCGGGAAAAGCTCCACTACCTGAACCCTGTGCCGCTGCACGAGATTTACGAACGTTGGATCGAAAAATTCGAGCACAGCCGCCTCGGTGCGTTGCGCGACCTCAAGAAAAAACTGGAAGGAGATGATGATGACAATGACAAAACCTGATTTCGTCTACGTAACGTACATTGCGACGACGCCGGAGAAGGTATGGCAGGCCTTGGTCGACCCGGAGGTGACGCGCCAGTACTGGTATGGCCTGAAAGCGGAGTGCAGTGCGCACGTGAACTTGTCGGATTGGCGGCCCGGTTCTCGATGGGAACACCAAAGCCAGGACGCTGCGCGTACGGTCAATATTGTCGGCAAGGTCGTCGAGAGCACGCCGCCACGCCGCCTGGTGCTCACCTGGGCCAGGCCGGCGGAGGTCGAGGAGGCGTCGAAACATTCGCGTGTGGCGTTCGACATTGAGCAGCACGGCGATGGACTGGTGCGTTTGACGGTCACCCATGAAGACCTCGAACGCGACCCTCAGATGCTGACCAGCATCTCGGGCGGCTGGCCGCAGGTGCTTTCGAATCTCAAGACTTTGCTCGAAACCGGTCGCGCGCTGCATGGCACTTAATCGGCGTTGCCTTAAAACACCCCGGCGACCAAGCGATATCGAACACGTCCCATGTAACGGCGATAAGTATCGTCTTTCGATAGCAAACGTTCTTCCTGCATGATGCGCACGACTTGCACCCCCCATTGCATGAGAACGAGGAAGAGATTCTGCAGGCCGAGGTTAGCAAGGAGAAAGCCAATGTCGGTCACGAAATAGCCGACATACATGGGATGGCGGATGAAGCGATAAGGCCCGAAAACGACCACGCCGCGGTTCGCCGGCAACAGGCCAAATGAACGCCGCAGAGACAACTTTGCGTAGATCTGGATGAGCACGCCCACGATCTGCACAGTTGCGGCG
>DATMOE010000414.1:0-6987 GCA_035568435.1 Herbaspirillum sp.
GAGGCGTTCAAAGCCCCTTTCGAACTATCCCAGGGCAAAAATTTCGTGGGCACGTCGATCGGCATCGGACTCTATCCGACGGATGGCGCCGACGTGGAAACGCTGTTAAAAAATGCGGACATCGCCATGTATGCCGCGAAAACAAGCAAAGGCAATTTCTGCTTTTTCACGGCACAACTACATGAGCGGCTGCAAGCCCGGCTGACCACTGAAAAGGAGTTGATGCGGGCGCTGGAAGACGATGAATTCGTGGTGCACTATCAACCGCGCGTCGATACACAGACAGGCGGCCTCGTCGGATTGGAGGCGCTGGTCCGGTGGAACCACCCAACGCGGGGCGAGGTGCAGCCGGGCGAATTTGTTGCGATCGCCGAGAAGACGGACATCATTCTCCGTCTCGGTGCAGTCGTCGTCGATAAAGTATGCGCCCAACTGGCGGCGTGGCAAAACGCGGGTATCCCCGTGGCGCCGGTCTCCATCAACGTATCGGCTAAGCAATTCAATGGGAGTAACGTCAAGACGCTGATTAACGACTGCCTGCGACGTTACGGTATCCGGGCGCAACTGCTGGAAATCGAGTTGACGGAATCCACGATGATGGGCGAAGGCAAGGAAATCATGGCCGAGCTGGAGGCGATCAGGGCGCAGGGTATTCGGATACATGTCGACGATTTCGGCACGGGGTATTCATCGCTGGCCCTGCTGCAGCGGCTGAAGGTGGATGTCTTGAAGGTCGACCGCGCGTTTACCTCGAAGCTCGATGTCTCCAAGGAAGGAGAGATTTTCTTCCGGGCGATTGTGTCGATCGCTCACGCCTTGGACATGGACATCGTGGCCGAAGGCGTGGAAACGCTGGAACAGCTACGCATGCTGCAAACCTTGGGTTGCGACGAAGTGCAGGGGTTCTACATTTCCAGGCCCCTGTCCGGTGAGGAAATTACGCCCCTGATGCGCAAAGGCCACTGGTTTCCAGTGCCTATTCAACCGCCGGAAAGGTAACGAGCGCCCGCAATCCCGAAACGCCATGGTGCGTCTTGTAATCGTCCAGGGTGATGGTGGCGCCAATGCGTGCCGCGATCTTTTTTACAATCGATAAGCCCAAGCCGGAGCCATCGGTATCGCTGCCCAATATCCGGTAAAAAGGGTCGAATACGCGCTCGCGTTCGTGTTGCGGTATGCCCGGTCCGGTGTCGTCGACTTGTAGAACGACCGCATTGTGGATCGTGTAGACAGACAGATTGATCATGCCCTCGTTGGGTGTAAATCGAATCGCGTTTTCCAGCAGATTTTTGATCAGCATTTTCAGATCGATTTCGCGCGCGGCGACCAGCGCGTCCGACTTTTCGGTGACGCCGAGATCGATGCGCTTGTTTTCCGCCAGCGGCATCATGTCTTCGATGATCGTCCGTAATATTTGCCAGAGCGATATCGGCGCGAAATTGCTGTCTATTATTTCCTGCGCCCGCGCCATTGCCAGCAATTGATCCAGCAGCGTGCGCGTGCGTTGCACACCCGTTTGCAAGGTCTCAAGCCGCGTGCGGGCGTCGCTCGACATATCCGAAGAGGAAAGCCGCTCCGCTTGCAGAGAAAGCGCCGTCATGGGGGAACGCAGTTCATGCGCGGCGTCGCCGATGAAGCGGCGCTGCGTCGCCACGGAGGCGGCAACGCGCGCGAGCAAGCGATTGATCGCCACCACGAAAGGGCGAATTTCGGATGGCAGATGATCATCGCTGACTGCATGGAGATCGTGTTCAGTGCGCGCATCGATATCGGAGGCAATCTGCTTGATGGGCGTGAATGTCTCGCGCACCAGCATACCGACCAGCAGCAATAGAATCGGGATTAAAAAGATAAACGGCATCAATACTCTGAGCGCGTTGTCATGGGCGACTTCATCGCGCGAGGCGGTCCGTTGCGCCACCGCAATTCTGAGCCCGGAATCGAGCGTTCTCACATACAGACGCCATTCCTCATGGGCCACCGTCATGGTTTGCAAGCCCTCCATCAGATCGGATGGCAGCGCCAGCGTGTTGTTCTGGGGCTCGGACTCGGGTGGCTGCGGTTGGCTGTCGGCGTCAGGCAAAACCTGCACAATCAGTTCCGAGTCAGGATCGGTGCCGGGAACCGGTTCCCGTACTTTCGCCGGCTCGATGGGCAAATTATGGAGATTGATCAAGGCGGCGACTTGCCGTAATTGATCATCCTGGAATTCGAGCGCCCATTGAAAGGAAGAAAAGTAAGAGAAGATACCTGCCGCCAGCGCCATCGCCACAATCGATATGACCAGCCATGCCGACAGTTTGAACTGCAGCGACTGACTCATTTTTCTTTGGAAACCATCCATCCCACACCTCTGACATTTTTAATGGCGCCATTGCCGAGTTTTTTACGGAGGGCATGAATCAGATATTCGACTGCGTTACTTTCGACTTCTTCATTCCAGCCGTAAATGCGGCTTTCAAGCTCCGAGCGCGAAAGGATGGCGCCCGGCCGGACCATGAAGGCCGATAGCAATGAAAATTCACGCGAGGACAAGCGAATGGCGGTGCCGTTCATATTCGCTTCCCGCGTGACGGGATCCAACGAAAATACGCCATTGCTGAGCAGCGGGCCGGCAGCGCCACCCTTGCGACGGATCACCGCGCGCATGCGGGCCAGCAGCTCCGCCATTTCAAATGGTTTTAACAGGTAGTCATCGGCGCCGCCATCCAGCCCGCGCAGGCGATCCTCCAGCGCGTCGCGCGCCGTAATGACCAGCAGCGGCACCGGATTTCCTTTCGTGCGCAGCGATTGCAACGTCTCGAAGCCATCTTTTTTAGGCAAGCCCAGATCGAGCAGCACAACATCATATTCCTGGCTTTCCGATGCGCTCAAGGCAGCCAAGCCATCGCGCACCCAATCGACGGCGTAAGCGGCATCCTTCAATGCCGATGTGATTGCTTCACCGATCATCCTGTCATCTTCCACCAATAACACTCTCATAGCGCTGCACACCCTGTATAAAGGACTCATCTTGTTCAATATTGCATTCCAAACTTAGGCGAAGGACAGGGCGTTCGACCGGTTTTTGCCCTGTTTTTATCCTTAACATAAATTAGGGATTCGCTAATTCTCGGCTAATTATCATTTGTTACCTTAGCGCACGTTATTACATTGAGACATGGTTTTATAGATCGAATTACAACAAGGGATAAAGCAAAAATGACGGGAAAACAAGCGATTGTTCTGCTGGCCGCATTGGTTTTAGATGCTTGTAGCACGTATCAGCCTATGCCGCTCAGCGACAAGCCTGCGACGCTGCAAGAAATTCCTCATTTAACCGTTGATGCCAAGCAGTTACCTTTACCGGAATTGCCGGCCCACCCCTTCGCGCCATCGGAAGGCGGACTGGATATTACCGATATTGCCATATTGGCAGTGGTCAATAACCCCGATTTAAAAGCCGCGCGCAACGATGTCAATATCGCGCATGCGCAGGCTTTTTCGGCCTCGCTATTGCCCGACCCCCAACTCGGCTTATCCGCAGATTTTAATCGGAATCCAGATGCGGGTACCACAAAGGGCTATTCCATCGGCCCCAGTTACGATTTCGGTTCTTTGCTGACGCATTCCTCGCTGCGCGCAGCCGCCGATGCAGAAAGCACCAAAACCGATCTGACGCTGTTATGGCAGGAGTGGCAGGTCGTCGTGCAAGCGCGGCTCTTGTTCATCAAGCTGACGCAGAGCGAAAAGTTAGCGCAGCTATTGCAGCAGCATCATGATTTCTATGTGCAGCGGTCGCTGCACAATCAAGAAGCTTTGAAGCGCGGATTGATCACGGTTGATGTTGCAACATCGGCGCTGGTCTCCATGCAAGATATCGAGAAACAGATCAACGATCTGGAACATCAAAACAATCAAACCCGGCATGATCTTAACGAACTGCTCGGTCTGGCCCCCAGCGTTTATGTGCCGTTGCGCGGCGAGGCGGTCCTGCCGCCGCTGGACAACGCGGGCATAGAAGGCATGTTGTCGCATATCGCACAGCGCCGGCCCGATTTGGTTGCTTTGCAATATGGCTATAAAGCAGAAGATGAACGTTATCGCGCTGCCATTATTGCGCAATTTCCGGCCTTGACGCTTGGCCTTACGCGGGCTCGGGATACCACCAATGTGTATTCTCAAGGCTTCAACGTTTCGTTTTCGCTGCCGATCTTTAACCGCAATCGCGGCAATATCGCCATCGAAAAAGCGACGCGGCAAAAACTGTACGACGACTATCAGCAGCGTATCGACGTTGCCCGCAACGATATCGATCGTATTCTGGTTGAGCAGCGTATCAACCAACGTCAGTTGATTCAGGTCAATGCCAATGTGCAACTGATGGAAGAGCAAAAACAAAATATTCAACGTGCTTTCACGAATCGCAGCATTGATGAATTGTTGCTCTCTACGGCGGATACCGCGTTATTGGCAAGGCAAACCGAACAACTCGCATTGGAACAATCGATGTTGGAGCAGCAAGTGGCATTGCAAAGTCTGTTGGGGGGTGAGTTACCCGTTCAATTTCAAGGAAACCGGGAATGATAAAGAAACGAAAAATTATATTGCTCGTCGCCGCCGCCATCGGTATTTTTGGTATCGCGGCATTAGCGGTCAACCATTACCGCTCGCCGGCAGAGGCAGACGATGCAGCGGATGCGGCTGAGGAGAAGTCGGCGCAAGTCGTCACGCAAGTTGTTGAGGAACGTACGCTTGCCAGTGCTATTTCGACGTTTGGCGATATCGTGCCGGCTCGCACGGTCGGCATCAGCAGCGCCTATCCCGGGCAAGTAAGCGAATTACTGGTCATACAGGGACAAATGGTGAGCAAGGGCAAGCCCCTTGCTGTCATCATCAGCGATCCTGCGACGCAGATGGCTTATCGGCAGGCGCAAACCGCCGCCAAGCTGAGCGAGGCCGAATTGAAGCGCACCCAGGAATTGTACCGGCTGCAATTGGCCACCCAATCGCAAGTGGATACGGCGCAAAAAGCCTTGGACGACGCTCAGGCGACGCTGGCGGAGCAAAAAGCCCTTGGCGGCGGCACGCCCAGCGCGACATTGAATGCGCCTGCAGACGGCATCATATCGACCTTAACCGTCGCGCAGGGCGATCGGGTAGCGGCTGCGGCGCCGATGATGCAATTGAGCGAGACCGGCAGCTTAAAGGTCTTGCTGGGCGTGGACCCATCGGATCGGCTGCGCATTAAAAAGGGCGCGGCTGTCGATATCGCATCCTTGAACGATGACGCGCAAACCACCAAGGGCAAAGTCATCGATGTACAGGATGGTATCGATCCGAAGACCCAATTGACGAATGTTGTCGTGAAAATCGATGGGGCCGATAAGCGCTTTATCACCGGCATGCGGGTGAGCGCGAACATTGCCGCCGAAGAGCGCAAAGCATTTGTCGTACAACGGCAGGCGGTGCTCAATGACGAAAAAGGCGATTATCTATTTCAGGTCTCAAAGGCGAAAGCGCATCGGGTCGAGGTAGATACCGTGGTAGACAACAGCAGCCTGTTGGGTGTGACCGGCGAACTCGATCCGCATGCGCCTGTCGTCATTTCGGGTAATTATGAATTAGAGGACGGTATGTCGGTACGCGAGGGCAGCCGATGAGCATAAGCTTCTGGGTACAAAGCCACCGCCGTTCAATTCTCTTCTTATTGGCGGTACTGGCAATCGGCGGAGCCATCACGGCCTTTCGCTTACCGACATCGCTGTTTCCTACGGTTGATTTCCCGCGCGTCGTGTTGTCGCTCGACGCCGGCGATCAACCGCCGGAACAGATGGAAGTACTGGTCACGCGGCCGGTCGAAGATGCTGTGCGGCGGGTTCCCGGCGTCAACGACGTGCGCTCGACGACGACACGCGGCTCGGCCGAAATCTCGGTGAACTTCGACTGGGGCATCGATATGGCATCGGCGACCTTGCAGGTCAATGCCGCCGTCGCGCAGATATTGTCGCAATTGCCGGCCGGGACCGTGACGGAGACCCGTCGCATGGACCCGACCGTCTTTCCGATCATCGCCTACAGCCTGACTTCGAAAGCCCTTACGCCCACACAGTTGCTCGATCTGGCCCAATACCAGCTGCGTCCTTTGCTGTCTGGTATTAAAGGCGTGGCGCGCGCGCAAACGTCCGGCGGCGCCGTAGAGGAATATCAGGTAGAAGTCGATCCGCAAAAATTGCAGGCGCGCGGCCTGACCTCGGACGACGTTTCAAAGTCGCTGGCAGCGGCCAATGTCATCAACGTGGCTGGCAAGCTGGAAGATCATTACAAGCTGTATCTGGTCATGGCCGACACCAGGCTGGAAAATATGCAGCAAATCCAGCAAACCATTATCAGCAGCAGCCCTAACGGCCTGGTGCGCGTGCAGGACGTCGCGGTGGTTCGGCATTCCACGGTGCCGCAATGGATACGGGTAACGGCAGACGGCAAAGAGTCCGTGCTGCTCAATATCTACCAACAGCCCGGTAGTAATAGCGTGCAGATCGCGAAAGACATCAAGGCGAAACTAAAAGAATTCCAGCCCCAGTTGCCTGCCGGCGTCACCATCTCGACCTGGTACGATCAAAGCGAACTGGTGATCGCTTCGGCAACCAGCGTGCGCGACGCCATTTTAATCGGCATCGGACTGGCCGCGCTGGTGCTGCTGGTCTTCCTGCGCAACATGAAAATTACCTTGATCGCCATTATCGTGGTGCCTGCGGTATTGGCGACAACGGTCGTGCTGTTGTGGCTGCTGAACATGAGTTTCAACATCATGACGCTGGGCGGCATGGCCGCGGCGGTAGGCCTGATCATTGACGATGCCATTGTGATGATCGAACAAATCGTCCGGCGTCTGCATGGACAAGCCGGCGACGCCACCAAGGATATCGGCCAGAGCGTCATGGACGCCGCATTGGAATTCCTGCGTCCGCTGATGGGTTCCAGCGCATCCACCTTGATTATCTTTGC
>DATMOE010000415.1:0-4926 GCA_035568435.1 Herbaspirillum sp.
GTAATACCAATGTTCGAATGAACCGAACCGAATGAAGCTGGGCGCCATGCGGGTGACGACTGCGGCGGTTTCCGGCGTTTCCCGCATGATGGGAGCGTCCGAGCCGACTATGGCTAATGCACGCGTGGTTGGAATGCCGAGTGCGGCCATGGCTTCCGAACAGAGGAATTCGCGGATCGATGAACGCAATACGGCGCGGCCGTCGCCCATGCGCGAGTACGGTGTGAGGCCGGCGCCTTTGAGTTGCAGTTCCATTCTGCCGCCATCGACCCCGGCGGCAGCGACATCGCCCAGCATAATCGCGCGGCCATCGCCCAGTTGACCGGCCCAAACGCCGAATTGATGGCCCGAATAAACCGCTGCCAGCGGCTTGGAAGCAGGTAATACACGATTGCCGACCAGCGTTGCCTGCAGCGCCGGGCTATCGAATAGGTCCGATTTCAATCCGATCAAGGCCGCAGCCTGCGCGCTGAACGCGACCGGATAAGGGGCGGGTAAGGGCGTTGGGTTCAATTGCGTAAAAAAAACCGGCGGCAATTCGGCAAAACGATTGCCCAGACCAGCGTTCAGATCCGCCGCAATGTCAGGCCCGGAGGCGGCGCGGTCGATAGCGGTGTCGGCGGAAAGCATAGGCAACGTCCTTGAATAGTTCACAAAACCGTATTTTGACAGAGAAGCGGCTTTTCCAAGGGAGCGGGCTACTTTTACGTTGCCTTAGCTTTATGGTTCATCTGGGTATTCTTTAAGTTTTATCTGTAGCGGTGACCCTTCGACAGGCTCAGGGCGAACGGGTTTTTTCTAAATTTTCACAAAACCCCGTTCGCCCTGAGCCTGTCGAAGGGTCACCGTATTTATTGCGGATGAAACTGATGCGCCAACGTAAATTCATCCGTGCGCGGTATGTATTTCAAACCTTTGCGCACCGCCCAGGTAGCGTATTGGTGATACAGCGGGATCACGGCGTAATCCTGCAGGGCAACGGTGGCGGCTTGCTCTGCAAATTTTTCTCGCGCCTGTTGGTCCACGGAAGCCAGCGACGATTGCACCAGTTTGTCGACGTTCGGATTGCTGTATTTACCCCAGTTCCATGAGCCCCAGCCGGTAGCCGGATTGGGCGTGCCGACCAGTGTGCGCAGACCGAAATCGCCGGCCAGCGTGCCCCAGCCCAGCAGCGCAACGCTGTATTCACCGGCGCGTGCTTTGCCGAAATAGACCGATAACGGCAGCGTTTCGACTTTGGTTGCGATGCCGATGCGGCTCAGAAATTGGGCCACTGTCTGCACCACGCGGTCGTCGTTGATATAGCGATTATTGGGGCCGTGCAACGTCAGGTTGAAACCATTCGGATAACCGGCTGCGGCCAATAGTTTTTTGGCGCCTTCGGGATCGTATTGCTCCACTTTCAAGTTGTTTGCGTAACCCATAATGCCGGGCGCTACGATGTTCGACGCTGGCGTCCCCAGCCCGTCGAGCGTGCGTTGCGTCAGTGCCTGACGATTAATTGCTTTCGAAATGGCTTGCCGCACGCGGATATCTTTTAAGGGATTTTTGGTCAACGGCTTACCGTCTTTGCCGGTGATGTCGGGTGTGACATCGCGGCTCTGATCCAGCGTCCAGAAAATGGTGCGCCACGAGATTTTTTGCACCAGCGTAAATTTCGGATTGTTCTTGATATTCGCCACGTCGGCGGCCGGTACGTTTTCAATGGCATCGACTTCGCCGGCCAGCAATGCGGCCAGCCGCGCGGCATCGGAAGTCAGGATACGAAAGGTGACTTTGTCCCAATCCGCTTTTGGCCCCCAATAGGCATCGTTGCGAACCAGTTCGACGCGGTCGCCACGGATAAATTTTGTGAATTTGAAAGGTCCGGTGCCGATCAGTGCGCGGCCGCTATTGAAATCTTCTTGGGTTGCGTTCTGCGCGGCTTTTTTGGATACGATGAAAATGGTGCTGACATCCAATGGCAGCGGGCCGTATGGCGTCGCGGTTTTCAGACGCAGAGTATACGGATCGACGATCTGCTTGCCGATAATCTGTTTGGTGTAGCTGGTAAACGGGCCGGGACTATTGGTCAGCGTGGCCGGACGATTGAGCGAAAACACCACGTCCTCGGCAGTCATTTCGGAACCATCGTGAAACTTCACGCCGCGCCGCAATTTGAATTCCCAAGTAGTCGCATCGATTGCGCGCCAGGATGTCGCCAGCCCCGGGATCAAATGGCCGTCTGGATCGACGTTGACCAAGGCATCGAACAGATGCGTGGCGATGGAAATATTGGGGGCGATATTGTTGAAGTGCGGGTCTAGTGTCGAGATGTCGGCCAACAGACCGATTTTCAGTTCCGCCGCCACGGCTTCCGTCGGCAGGGCCAGCGGCAATATCACCAACGCCGCCAATGCCGCCAGCATCAGAGCGGCCAGCTTATTACGGAAAAAATGTTTGATCGAAAACATAAAAATAACTCCAGGCAGAAAAACAAAATGACGCAGATCAATGCATAAGCGAGGCTATGCCCGCAAAACTCGAAGCATTCTAAAACGGGCGGGGATGTTTTTCAGGATTAATTGTGCGCTCTGCGGAGATTTCGGTGCAATGCGATAATTCCGGCACGTTTCGTAAGTTCAATGAGGATTCAAATGAAGACAAAAGCAGCGGTAGCATGGCAGGCCGGCCAACCCTTGACGATTGAAGAAGTCGAGCTGGGCGGCCCACGCGAGGGCGAGGTATTGGTAGAAATTAAGGCCACCGGTATTTGCCATACCGATTACTACACCCTGTCGGGCGCCGATCCAGAAGGCATTTTCCCGGCCATTCTCGGCCATGAAGGCGCCGGCGTGGTGGTCGATGTCGGCCCTGGCGTGAAAAGCTTGAAAAAAGACGATCACGTTATTCCGCTGTACACCCCGGAATGCCGCGAATGCAAATTCTGCCTGTCGCAAAAAACCAATCTGTGCCAGTCGATCCGCAGCACGCAAGGGCGCGGCCTGATGCCAGACGCCACCAGCCGTTTCTCCATCGACGGCAAGCCGATTTTCCATTACATGGGCACATCGACTTTCTCCAATTACATCGTGGTGCCGGAAATCGCGCTGGCGAAAATCCGCGAAGATGCGCCGTTCGACAAGGTTTGCTATATCGGATGCGGTGTGACCACCGGCGTGGGTGCGGTATTGTTTACGGCCAAGGTGGAAGCCGGCGCGAATGTGGTGGTGTTCGGTCTGGGCGGCATCGGTCTGAATGTGATTCAGGCGGCGCGCATGGTGGGCGCGGACAAGATCATCGGCGTCGATTTGAACCCAGAACGCGAAGTCATGGCGCGCAAATTCGGCATGACCCATTTCATCAATGCCAAGACCAGTAAAAACGTGGTCGATGAAATCATCGGGCTCACCGATGGCGGCGCCGATTACAGTTTCGAATGCATCGGTAACGTGACCACCATGCGCCAAGCGCTGGAATGCTGCCACAAGGGTTGGGGCCAATCGATTGTGATCGGCGTGGCGGCGGCGGGGCAGGAGATCAGCACGCGGCCGTTCCAGTTGGTCACCGGCCGGGTCTGGAAGGGCTCTGCATTCGGCGGCGCGCGCGGCCGTACCGATGTGCCGAAAATCGTCGATTGGTATATGGATGGCAAGCTCAATATCGATGATTTGATTACGCATAAATTGAAACTGGCAGACATCAACCACGGCTTCGACTTGATGAAGAGTGGGGAGTCGATCCGTTCAGTAGTGGAATTTTAAACAATGAGAACAATTACTAAAACGCAGTGCTTCGGCGGTGTGCAAGGCTATTATCAGAACGACTCGGAAGCCATCGGTTCGCCGATGAAATTTTCGGTTTATACACCGCCGCAGGCATTGCAAGAGCCGCAAACGCCGGTGCCGGTATTGTTTTTTCTGGCAGGCCTGACCTGTACCGAAGAGACGTTCATGATCAAGGCCGGCGCGCAGCGCTACGCCGCCGAGCACGGCATCATGTTGGTGGCCCCGGATACCAGCCCACGCAATACCGGTTTTCCCGGCGTCGCGGATCACTGGGATTTCGGCGATGGCGCCGGTTTCTATCTGGATGCAACGGAAGCGCCATGGAACCAGCGCTTCCGCATGGAAAGTTATCTGGTGCAGGATTTGCTGCCGCTGATCATGGCGGAGTTTCCAGCACGCGCCGGCAGTGTCGGCATATTCGGCCACTCGATGGGCGGCCACGGCGCCTTGACGCTGGCATTGCGTCATCCTGATGTATTCCGCTCGGTCTCGGCATTTGCGCCGATCACCGCGCCGATGCAAAGCCCGTGGGGGAAAAAGGCGTTCGGACTGTATCTGGGCGCCGACGAGGAAACCTGGCGCGAACACGATGCCTGTGAATTGATGGCGCAGCGCTCGTCGCCACTGACTTCCGGCATCTTGATCGATCAAGGCTTGAACGATCAATTTTTGCGCCAGAAGCAGTTATTGCCGGAACAGTTTGAAGCCGCCTGCGAAAAGGCCGGCCAGCCGTTGAACTTGCGGCGTCATGCCGGTTACGATCATGGCTATTATTTCATTGCCTCGTTTATGCACGATCATCTGGCGTTTCATGCCGAGCAACTGAAATAGCATTGGGACTCAGCCTAGGTGCGGCCAGCACAATAGCGCATTGCGGCGCAAATCAACCGTAAGTTCGCGCCCAAGTTCCAGTCTGTGATGCTGCACCAGGTTGCTTTGCGCCGTCAGCCATAGCCGCTCGGTGCCGCAGCGCAAGGCTACTTGGTAGTGCGGCCCCAGATTGAGGAGCGTTTCTACGCGGGCGGTTACCGGGTTGTCGCAATTGCGCCGTTCGGGTTTGAACGATGGCAGTCGTACTGCTGTCGGGTTGATCATCCACTGCACCCGTTGGCCCGTCGCCAATTCGGGCTGCAATGGGAGACGCAAGGTGACGCCGTTA
>DATMOE010000416.1:0-18275 GCA_035568435.1 Herbaspirillum sp.
GCCGCCGGCAGCTTCAATGGCAGGCAGCGCAATATCGATCACGGCATCGGTATAGTCGGGAGAATTCGGCTGCGGCAAACCGCTCGGTACATAGAGCAAACCTTGCTCGGCATAATCGAACGGACTGGGCCAGGATTGCGCCGGCTCATCCACCAATCCCATTTGCGACGTGTAATGATGGAAATCGTTTTTCACCGCCAGCGTCGCCGAGGTAAATATCCAGGTTCGCGGTGTGCCTTCACGCTGCTTGTTGAAAATCGGCGCAATCGACAAAGGCGTGCGATGCAGTTGCAGCGAGGATGAAAACGCTTCGACCCATAGCACCGATTCCGGCTCTGCCCCCGTTTTCCCTGCTGCGCTCTTGCCCGCCGCCTTACCGGGCCCGGCCGGCGTCTTGCCCCAGCCCTCCAGCCGGCTCGATAATTCGATGGCGCGAGTGCGGCACTGCTCGATGCTTTCCGCCCGTTCCGCCTGTTTTTCCAAAGTCAGTAACATTTCGCCCAAACTGGAAATTAAAGTTTCCAGTGCCGGAAAAAATGCGCTCGACGGCGCGATCTGATGTAAAGCAAGCCGCACCGTATCTTGCGAAAATGCTAAGCGGAGGTCTCGCGCAGCGCGCTCCACGGGCGCTACCAGCTTGGCCCAATCAGCGCCATCGCGCGCATGCGATAGGCCCTCCGCCAACACATCCCGACATAATTCCAGCACTTGCGAAGTCGATACCGTATCGCCGAAAAACAGCGTCGCCGTTTCCGGCAATTGATGCGCTTCATCGAACACAATCGTATTGGCCGACGGCAACAACTCCGCCACGCCGGTATCCTTGAGCGCGACATCGGCAAAGAACAAATGATGATTGACCACGACCACATCGGCCTGCTGCGCTTCTTTGCGTGCTTTCATCACAAAGCAGTCTTGATAATACTGACATTCGGCGCCGAAACAGGTATCGCGGGTAGACGTCACCAGATTCCAGATCAACGCTGTCTCCGGGACTTGGGTCAATTCGGCCTTATCGCCCGATCCGGTGGTTTTCATGAAACGCGATATCTCGCGTAAATAGCCGACATCTTCACGCGCGGTCAGGCGGCCGTTCTGCAGCGTGCGCTCCAGATGAAAATGACAAACATAGTTGGCGCGCCCCTTCAACAACGCTACCGAGACCGGCGCATTGAGGGCACGGCGCACGGTAGGAATATCGCGCGAGAACAACTGATCCTGCAGGTTTTTGGTGCCGGTCGAAATGATGGTTTTGCCGCCCCACAACAATGCGGGCACAAGGTAGGCGAAGGTCTTGCCGGTACCGGTACCGGCTTCTGCAATTAATGTGGTGCACCCGGCAATGGCGCCGGCGATGGCTTTGGCCATCTCGGTTTGCGAGCGGCGCGGCCGAAAGCCGCCGACCGCGCCGCCGAGCGGACCGCCAGCGCCGAAGAGCTGGTCAATCTCTGCATCGTGGTCGCCGGCAGCGTCAGGATTTACTAATTCTTCGGTCAAAATAGCGGGAGGTCAGATTGGAGTTCAGGCAGGAATATCGGGTACTAATTGCATCTTGAGCAGCATGATCTGATCTTTCAATTGCAACTTGCGCTTTTTCAGCCGCCGCAACTGCAGCTCCTCATGATTCACGTCGTTCGTCAATATCTCGATCACGGCATCGAGGTCTCGATGCTCGACCTCCAGCTCGACGATTCGGCGCTGTATCTCTTCTCGTTGCGTGGTCGTCATTGCGTCATTGCAGAACTTTATTGAAAATAATAACAGCGGATCGTCCCGGAAGGCGATGATGCAAAGCGATAGTTTACTCGAAAACGACGTAAAAACTGTGCCTAAACTACCCGTAGCGCCTCAGGCACCGCCGTTATAGCAACATTGATGCGCACCGGCCGTACCTATTTTTGCCCGGCAGCTTTGGCGGCGGCCTCATCGGCCGCTTTTTTGGCTGCTTTATCGGCTGCCTTTTCGGCTTTTTTGGCGGCAACTTCCTTCTGCCGATCCTGTGCGTCTTTTACCTTCTTTTGATAGGCGGCAACATTGGCATCATGCTTTTTGGCGTCAGCTTCCTGCTGCGCGCGTACTTGCTGCATTTTCTTCTCATGATCGGCGATGCGCTGCTCCGGCGAGATAGTTGGCGCTTGCGCTCTGGCAGCGGCCTCAGCCGTGCGGCTGGCGCTATCCTCTATCTTTTTGGCATTATCGGCAGCATTTTTCTTTTGCTCTTCGGCGCGGCGCGGCGCATCGGCCTCCTCCTGTGCTCGCTGCTCTTCTAATGCCGCATCGCGATCGTCGGCGCGCGCCTGGCGTAAATAGGTATTCGCCTCTAGTTCGATATTCTTGATTTTCTTGGATTGGGTGCGGTACTCTGCCTGCACTTTTTCAAGGCAGGAGGACACAAAAAACTTCTTATAGCAGACGCGCTGATCACGGATCAATTGCACATCGATACGCTCACGCTCGCTTGCAGTAGCGCTCAGCGCAGCATTGGCCGTCGGGACAGTCTTGATGCTGCCGGCCGGATATTGGTCGAACAGCACAGCAGTATCGGGAGGCGCAGTGCTGGCAGGAACCGTACTGGCGGGGATAGCGGGCTCGTTCTGTGCCTGTGCCGACGCAAATTGCATCCATCCGAACTGCATTAATCCCAGCAGTAGCGCAATTGCCGGCAGGCGACCCATTTTCAAATCAACATTCACTGTTTTATCCGTTCTTATCCCGTTTTATCCCGCGGCATCCCGTTTCATTCCGCTTGCTCATCTGCTTCACGTCATTGAAGCCGCGACATCGCGCCGCTCAGAATCCATATATTCGCGCGATTGCATTTCTATGATACGGGAAACAGCACGCTGAAACTCATTTGCCAGCGGACCGACAGTATATAGCGCATCCGGCTCGACTTCGGCGGACATGATCAATTTCACCTTGTGATCGTAAAACACATCGATCAGCCAGGTAAAGCGGCGCGCCTCGGAGGACATCGCAACCGACATTTGTGGAATGCCCGATAGCACCACGGTCTTGAAACGACTCGCAATTTCCAGGTAATCGTTTTGCGAGCGCGGACCGCCGCACAGGGTGGCAAAATCAAACCAGATTGCAGTACCGGCACGGCGCAAGGCGCGGATCTCGCGTGCTTCGATATGCACCCGCGGCTCTTCGTCGGCGGTTTCCGCCACGCTGGCAAATGCCTTACGCAAGGCCTCATCGGTCGCAGCATTTAACGGCGTGTGATAAATCTCAACCTGTTCCAGGGCGCGCTTGCGATAATCGATGCCGGCATCGATATTCATGATATCCATATTGTCTTTGAGCAACTGGATCGTCGGTAACAGGCGATCTCGATGCAGCCCTTCTGGATACAGCAGATCCGGGTCGTAATTCGACGTCATGACGAAAGAGACGCCGCTATCGAACAAGGGCTTGAGCAAATTGTAGAGAATCATCGCGTCGGCAATATCGGACACATGAAATTCGTCGAAGCAGATCAGACGATATTTTTTGGCGATCCTGCGCGCCACATCGTCCAGCGGATTCGCCACATTTCTCACTTCATCCAACTCACGATGCACTTCCCGCATGAATTCATGGAAATGCACGCGTGTCTTGCGCACCAGCGGCACGACCGAATAAAAACTATCCATCAGAAACGATTTTCCGCGCCCGACGCCGCCCCACAAATACACGCCGCGCGGCACATCCGGGCGCATTACCAGACGCTTGAGCGAATTCGAGCGCTGCGCCTTGTATTCGGTCCACTCTTCATAGGAACGTTGCAGGCGATCGATGGCCTGCAGTTGCGCCGCATCGGATTGATAACCACGCTCAGACAACGCATGTGCATAAAACTCGCGGACATCCATCTTGCTCAATCGACTTCCCCTGCCAGAAAAAAAATGGGCGGGCTAATAATGCCCGCCCCATAGACGCACTCTGTTAAAGCGACATTAGAAATTCAATGCGCGTTTGTCTACAGCCAACGCTGCTTCCTTGGTTGCCTCGGACAACGATGGATGCGCATGACAGATGCGTGCGATGTCTTCCGACGAGGCACGGAATTCCATCGCCATGACTGCCTCGGCGATCAATTCGGAGGCCATCGGCCCAACAATATGCACGCCCAGTACTTCGTCGGTCTTGGCATCGGCCAACACTTTAACCATGCCGGAGGTATCGCCCAATGCGCGCGCACGGCCATTTGCCAGGAACGGGAAGGTACCCGCTTTATAGGCCACGCCATCGGCTTTCAGTTGCTGCTCGGTCTTGCCGACCGAGGCGATTTCAGGCGACGTATAAATGACCGAAGGCACCGTGTTGAAGTTGACATGGCCGTGCTGGCCGGCGATCCGTTCCGCCACCGCAACGCCTTCTTCTTCCGCCTTGTGCGCCAGCATCGGGCCGCGCACCACATCGCCGATCGCCCAGACATTCGGCAGATTGGATTTGCAATCGCCATCGACTGCAACGAAACCGCGCTCATCAAGCTTCAGGCCGACGCCTTCGGCGTTCAGTCCAGTGGTATTCGGGATGCGGCCGATCGAGACGATCAGCTTGTCGAAGACGACTTGGTGCGCTGCGCCGGCAGCATCAACATAGTCGACAGTAACGTCTTTCTTGCCCACTTTGATGTCGCCGATTTTGACGCCCAGTGTCACCGTCAGACCTTGCTTGGCCAACAGTTTTTGCGCTTCCTTTGCGATCTGCTCATCGACCGCTCCAAGGAAAGTCGGCAACACTTCCAGTATGGTCACTTCCGCGCCGAGGCGGCGCCAGACGCTGCCCATTTCCAGACCGATCACACCGGCGCCGATGACACCGAGTTTCTTCGGCACTTCGGTGATGGCCAACGCACCGCTATTGGATAAAATCAGCGATTCATCGAATGCCGCGCCGGGCAGCGCCCGCGCATTGGAGCCGGTAGCCACGATGACGTGTTTGGCGGTAAGGATTTCTTCAGCCGCGCCCGCGACCTTGATTTCGTAGCCGCTGGCATCGGCCTTGGCGAACGAACCGCGGCCATGAAAAAACGTGACCTTGTTCTTTTTAAACAGATACTGGACGCCATCATTATTCTGTTTGACGACATTATCCTTGCGCGCCAGCATTTGCGGCAGATTCAGACTCAAGCCTTTGACATCAATGCCATGCTCGGCGAATGCATGTCCGGCATGTTCAAAATGTTCGGACGATTGCAGCAAAGCCTTGGAGGGAATACAGCCGACATTGGTGCAAGTACCGCCCAGCGCCGGGCCGCCCTTATCGTTTTTCCATTCGTCGATACAGGCCGTATTAAAGCCCAATTGAGCCGCGCGAATCGCCGCGATATAGCCGCCGGGACCGCCGCCGATGACTACCACATCAAAATTCTTGCTCATGGTTATTCCTCAGATTGTTACTGCATACGCGCGACCGGGTACGCAAAAGCACACCTCGGCATCGCGCCAAAATGAAAACGCAGAGCAAGGAGAACCGAACCGCTTCTCTGCTTGCTCTGCGCCGTTATCTATTTTTCTCGAAAATGACGATTACAAATCCAGCAACAGACGAGCCGGATCTTCCAGCGCATCCTTGATTGCGACCAGACTCAGAACCGCTTCACGGCCATCGATGATGCGATGATCGTAAGACAGCGCAAAGTAGTTCATCGGCCGCACCACGACCTGGCCGTTTTCAACCACGGCGCGATCCTTGGTGGCATGAATGCCCAGAATCGCCGATTGCGGTGGATTGATAATCGGTGTCGACAGCATCGAACCGAAAGTGCCGCCGTTAGACACAGTGAAAGTGCCGCCGGTCATTTCTTCCAGCGACAATTTACCGTCGCGCGCCTTAACGCCGAATTCGCCGATCTTCTTCTCGATATCGGCAATCGACATCTGATCCGCATCGCGCAATACCGGCACCACCAGACCGCGCGGCGAACCGACCGCCACACCGACATCGAAGTAACCGTGATACACGATGTCGTTGCCGTCCACCGACGCGTTGACGATCGGATATTTTTTCAAGGCCGCAACCACCGCCTTGACGAAGAACGACATGAAACCCAGTTTCACGCCATGCTCTTTTTCGAATTTGTCTTTGTATTTATTGCGCAGATCGATCACCGGCTGCATGTTGACTTCATTGAATGTCGTCAGAATGGCGTTGGTGGATTGCGATTGCAGCAGGCGCTCGGCAACGCGTGCGCGCAAACGGCTCATCGGTACGCGTTCTTCAGGACGGCCGCCCTGCACTGCCGCCGGCGCATTCACCGCTTGCAATGCCGCTTTGGCCGGCGCTGGTGCTGCCGGCATCGTCAATGTATTGAGCACATCGCCCTTGGTAACGCGACCGTCTTTACCTGTGCCGCTGACTTGCGAGACGTTCATGTTGTTGTCGGCCAGCATCTTGGCCGCTGCAGGCATCGCAATTGCACCGGCAGTTCCGGCAGCACTCGCAGCACTTTTTGGTGCCAATTCCGGCGCAGCGCTCGGCGTCGGCGCATTGGTGCTTGGCTGCTGCACCGGCAAGGCGCTCACTTCCAGCGGACTGACCTTGGCCGAACCATCGGTATCGATCAGTGCGATCACTTGCTCGGCGACCACGGTAGCGCCATCTGCAGCGATAATTTGCGTAATGATCCCAGCCTGCGGCGCCGGCAATTCCAGCACCACTTTGTCGGTTTCGACATCGATCAGATTTTCATCGCGGGCAACCGGCTCACCGACTTTTTTATGCCATTGCAGCAATGTGGCTTCTGCGACAGATTCCGATAACTGGGGGACTTTAACTTCAATGATTGCCATGTAATTCTCCGTTTCTGAGTGTTCGCTAAACGCGCTCCCGCCCTCGCGGGGCGCGCTGAATTAGATTTCGCTTGAATTTCGCACAGGATCAAGCGCAAACGGTTTTCAAGCCGCTTACTTCGACAATACAAAACCTTTCAGCTTTGCAAATGCCGCATCGAGCAAGGCCTTTTGCTGCGCATAATGCTTGTCGTAATAACCGACTGCAGGCGAAGCACTGGCAGGACGGCCGGAATAAGCCAGTTTCTGGCCCTCGCTCAGATTTTCAAAAATATTGTGCTGAATTTGCAGCCATGCGCCTTGATTTTGCGGCTCATCCTGCGTCCATACCAATTCGTTGAAATTCGGAAATAGCTTGAGTACCGAAGCGAACGCCTTGTGTGGGAACGGATACAACTGTTCGAGACGAATGATTGCTGTGTCGCTTTGACCACGCTCTTTACGCGCATTGACCAGATCGTAATAAACCTTGCCCGAACAGGCGACGATGCGCTTGACCTTTTTCGGATCGATCTTGTCATCGACTTCACCGATGACAGTCTGGAACGAACCCTTGGCCAGATCGGCCAGGGGCGAACCTGCATCCTTGTTACGCAGCAGCGACTTCGGCGTCATGATGATCAAGGGCTTGCGGAACAGGCGGATCATCTGGCGGCGCAATACGTGGAAAATCTGGGCCGCAGTAGTCGGTTGCACCACTTGCATATTGTTATCTGCACACAATTGCAGGAAACGCTCCAGACGCGCCGATGAGTGTTCCGGACCTTGGCCTTCGTAACCATGCGGCAGCATCAGCGTCAGACCGGATGCGCGACCCCATTTCACTTCGCCGGAGCTGATGAATTGGTCGATGACGACTTGCGCGCCGTTGGCGAAGTCGCCGAACTGCGCTTCCCAGATGGTCAGGGTATTCGGTTCTGCTGTCGAAAATCCGTATTCGAAACCAAGCACCGCTTCTTCCGACAGCACCGAGTCGATGACATCGAACGGGGCTTGATTGTCAGTCACGTTTTCCAGCGGCACATAAGTACCCGCATCCCAACGCTCGCGGTTTTGATCATGCAGCACCGCATGCCGATGCACAAAAGTGCCACGGCCGGAATCCTGACCGGCCAGGCGGATCCCGTAACCGGAGGTCACAAGCGACGCATAAGCCAGATGTTCGCCCATGCCCCAATCCAGATTGATCTCGCCGCGACCCATTGCGGCGCGATCGTCCAGCACCTTAATGACCAGTGCGTGCGGTTTGAAGCCTTCGGGGACAGTGGTAATACGTGTGGACAGGCGCTTGAGCTCGGTCAGCGGCACGGCGGTATCGGCCGCGTCGGTCCATTTGCGATTGAGGAACGGCAGCCAGTCCACTGCATACTTGCTCTTGAAATTCGACAGTACCGGATCGACCGTATGCTTGCCGGCATCCATTGCATCGCGGAAGTCTTTGACCATCTGGTCGCCGCCGTCTTCCGGCAGGATTTTCTGCACGATCAATTTGTCGGCATACAGCTTGCGTGTGCCTGGATGCGCTGTGATTTTCTTGTACATCAACGGCTGCGTCAGCGCCGGCGTATCTTGTTCGTTATGACCCAGTTTGCGGAAGCAAATGATGTCGACCACGATGTCTTTTTTGAACTGGACACGGTAGTCGAGCGCGATTTGAGAGGCGAACACCACGGCGTCAGGATCGTCGGCGTTGACATGCAATACCGGCGCTTCAATCATCTTGACCACGTCCGAGCAATACAGCGTCGAGCGCGAATCGCGGGGGTCCGAAGTGGTGAAGCCGATCTGGTTGTTAATCACGATATGCACAGTGCCGCCGGTGCCGTAACCACGTGTTTGCGCCAGATTCAAGGTTTCCATCACAACGCCCTGGCCTGCGAATGCCGCATCGCCGTGCACCAAGATCGGCAATACTTGCGAGCCGTCTTTGTCGCCGCGGCGTTCCATCCGCGCCTTGACCGAACCTTCGACCACAGGGTTGACGATTTCCAGATGCGATGGATTGAATGCCAGCGACAAATGGACCGGGCCGCCCGGGGTGCTGATATCGGAAGAAAAACCTTGGTGATACTTAACGTCGCCGGAGGGTAAATCATCGGCATGCTTACCTTCGAATTCGGCAAACAGTTCCTGCGGTGTTTTGCCGAGAATATTGACCAGCACGTTCAGACGGCCGCGATGGGCCATGCCGATCACGATTTCCTGCACGCCTTTTTCGCCGGCGCGTTGAATGGTTTCATCCAGCGATGCGATAAAGCTTTCGCCGCCTTCCAGCGAGAAACGCTTTTGGCCGACATAACGTGTATGCAGATAACGCTCCAGACCTTCCGCAGCAGTCAGGCGTTCGAGAATATGTTTTTTCTTTTCGGGTGAAAAATTCGGTGTGGCGCGGGTCGACTCCAGGCGCTCCTGAATCCAGCGCACTTCAGCAGGATCGCTGACGTACATGAACTCGGCGCCGATCGAACGGGTGTAAGTATCTTTAAGTGCTTGGTGCAAGTCGCGTAAAGTCGCGGTCTCGCCACCGAAGAAGGTATGGCTGATGTTGAATACGATGTCCATGTCGGCATCGCTGAAGCCGTAAAAGCTCGGATCGAGTTCAGGAATGTTCGGACGCTCCTGCCGTTGCAACGGGTCCAGATTGGCGAAACGCGAACCCAGCTCACGATAGTTGGCGATCAACTGCGTCGCGGCAACGCGCTTGCGGCCCATTTCGGCATCGACCGATGCGACCACCTTACGGATCGTGCCTTGCTTGGCGCGTTCGGCAAACGAGGCGATGACCGGTGCATGCGCAACGTCCGGCTTGTCGGAACCATCGACAGCAGGAACGTGCTGTACGGCATCGAAATATGCGCGCCAGCCATCAGTGACAGAACCGGGATTATTGAGATAAGACTCGTACAACTCTTCAATGTACGGTGCGTTCCCACCAGAGAGGTAGGAATTTGAATTGTACTGCTCGTATTGCTGCGTCATTTTGCTCACCTGTCTTCGCGTTTCGCGAGATTAGCGGGTTAATCTAACCTTCCGCGACACGGCCTGACCGGTTAGCGGATTGCACATCAAGTTGTGGGGAAGGCCCAATGTCATTCGATGCATTGAACAACAGGTCGAATTATATCTGCTTATGCCGAAGAAAAAAGAGAAACATGATGTTTACGCACTTCGGCAATAACCTGCGTCAATTCAACGAAATTCAAACGAAAAATAATTGTCACTAAAGCATCTAATTTTGTGATCCGCATGCACAAAACAAGTGCCGGAGATCATGAAAAAATGCCGTTCAGTTTTTGACTGAACGGCATTTCGATGGCTTGCGATTACCGTACCTTAAACGTGGCGTTAAGCGTGGAATTCAGCGTGGCGTTAAGCCTGAATTACGGCCGCTTGTCGATCGGCATTGCTTCACGTCTCGGCGAACCGATAAACAATTGACGCGGACGACCGATTTTTTGTTCCGGGTCGGAAATCATTTCGTTCCACTGAGCGATCCAACCGATGGTGCGCGCCATGGCAAAGATGCAGGTAAACATCGAAGTCGGAATACCCAGTGCGCGCTGGACGATGCCGGAATAGAAGTCGACGTTCGGATACAACTTGCGGGACACGAAATATTCATCTTCCAGCGCAATTTTTTCCAGCGCCATCGCCAGCTTGAACAACGGATCGTTTTCCAGACCCAGCTCATTGAGCACTTCGTAGCAGGTTTCACGCATCAGCTTGGCACGCGGGTCGTAGTTTTTGTAAACGCGATGACCGAAGCCCATCAGCTTGACGCCCGATTCCTTGCTCTTAACCTGTTTGATGAACTCGGGAATATTGTCGACGGTGCCGATTTGTTCCAGCATGGTCAGTGCCGCTTCATTGGCGCCGCCATGTGCCGGCCCCCACAGACAAGCGATACCGGCAGCGATACAGGCGAACGGATTGGCGCCGGAGGAACCAGCCAGACGCACCGTCGATGTCGATGCATTTTGTTCGTGATCGGCGTGCAGGATCAAGATCCGATCCAGCGCGCGCACCAGCACATCGTTGACCTTATATTCTTCGCATGGATTGGAAAACATCATGCGCATGAAGTTAGCGCTGTACGACAAATCGTTGCGCGGATACACGAATGGCTGGCCGATATTGAATTTGTATGCCATTGCAACCAGCGTCGGCAGCTTGGCGATCATACGAATCGCCGATACTTCGCGATGATGCGGATCGTTGATATTGAGCGAATCATGATAGAACGCCGACAATGCGCCGACCGAACCGGTCAGCACGGCCATCGGATGCGCATCGCGGCGGAAACCGCGGAAGAAGAAATGCATTTGCTCATGCACCATCGTGTGCTGCGTCACGGTATCGACGAATTTCGTCTTTTGTGCCGCATTCGGCAGTTCGCCGTGCAACAGCAAATAGCAGGTTTCCATGAAATCGCAAGTGACCGCAAGCTGCTCGATAGGATAGCCGCGATATAACAGCTCACCGGCATCGCCGTCGATATACGTAATCGCGGAGTTACACGACGCCGTCGACATGAAACCCGGATCGTAGGTAAATTTACCGGACTCGTTGTAGAGCTTGCGGATATCGATCACATCGGGACCGATGGTGCCCTTGTAAATAGGGAATTCGAGTGACGGGGTGCCATCCGTAAACGACAAGGTGGCTTTGCTATCAGAAGTGGGCATGGCTCTTCCTTCTACTGAGTGATGCGTTAATCAAAAATCGCGAACATCCGCGAAAAAATACAACTTATCTCCTACTTATTTTTCTGAGCCGACCCGTATCTACGTATTTATTACACATTTATTACGCATCTCAGATCGTCCGTAGTTGTTGCAACAAAGCATGAACCTGGGGTAAATCCAAATCGTCTTTCGGCTCCTGGCGAACCAGCAGCAAATCCATCAAATCGTTATCCGAGATATCCATTAAGCGCGAAAAAGCATCCACTTCCTCGTCGCTCATCTCCATTTCCCGGGCATCCAGATAACGCGTCAGGATCAAATCGTTTTCCAGCAGACCCCGGCGGGCGCGCCAACGCAGGCGCGCGCGGTTCTTCGGATCGGCTTGATGTGTGTACTGCATAGTTTGCATTTCTATCCGCATTTCATCCTAAACGGCGCGACGAACCATCAATTCCTTGATCTTGCTGATCGCACGATTCGGGTTCAAGCCCTTAGGACATACGTCCACGCAATTCATGATCGAACGGCAGCGGAACAGACGATACGGATCTTCCAGATTGTCCAGACGCGCGCCGGTGGCTTCGTCGCGGCTGTCGGCAATGAAGCGATAGGCTTGCAACAAGCCGGCCGGACCGACGAATTTATCAGGATTCCACCAGAACGACGGACACGATGTCGAGCAGCAAGCACACAGAATACACTCATACAGGCCATCGAGTTCTTCGCGCTGTTCAGGCGACTGCAGACGTTCCTTTTCAGGCGGAATGCTGTCGTTCATCAAGAACGGCTTGATCGAATCGTATTGCTTGAAGAATTGCGTCATATCGACGATCAGATCGCGGATCACCGGCAGACCGGGCAATGGGCGCAAAACGATCGGCTGCGTCAGTTCATTCAGATTGGTAGTGCAGGCCAAGCCGTTTTTACCGTTGATGTTCATTGCGTCCGAACCGCAGACGCCTTCACGGCAGGAGCGGCGCAGCGCCAGCGAATCATCGACATCGGCCTTGATGCGTTGCAAGGCGTCCAGCAGCATCTTGTCGGTCGGTAACAATTCGACTGTCAGATCCTGCATGTACGGCTTCGCATCCTTATCCGGGTCGTAGCGATAGATTTGAAATTTAACGGTGCGTGTCATGTTCTGACCTTATTAGAAAGTACGTGCTTTAGGTACAAACGTATCGACTGTCAGCGGTTTCAGATTGACCGGTTTGTAGTCGAGGCGATTTCCCTCGGAATACCAGAGTGAATGCTTGAGCCAATTAACATCGTCGCGCTTCTCGTAATCGCGGTGCGCATGCGCGCCACGGGATTCTTTACGGGCGGCGGCGGCAGTAATGGTTGCCTTCGCAGTTTCGATCAGATTATCCAGCTCCAACGCTTCGACCCGAGCAGTGTTGAACACTTTGGATTTGTCCTTGAACGAAACATGCTTGCGACGCTCGTCGAGCACCATGATTTCCTTGTAACCCTGTTGCAGCAATTCGTCGGTACGGAATACACCGCAATAGTGTTGCATGGTTTTGCGAATGTCGTTGGCGACGTCTTGCACGCGCTCGGAACCGGTGCTGTGTTCCAGTCGGGACAAACGTTCCACAGCAACGTCGGTTGCGCCCGCAGGCAGCGCCTTGTTGCTGCGCTCTTTCAGCTTGCTGCCGACAATATGATTGCCGGCCGCGCGGCCGAACACCAACAGATCCAACAGCGAATTGGTGCCGAGACGGTTGGCGCCGTGCACCGATACGCAAGCGCATTCGCCGATGGCATACAAACCATTGACCACTGCGTTTGGATTACCGTTCTTCGGCACCACTACCTGACCATGCACATTGGTCGGGATGCCGCCCATTTGATAGTGAATCGTCGGCACCACGGGAATAGGCTCTTTGAGCGCATCCACGTTGGCGAATTTATGGCCGATTTCAAGAATCGAAGGCAAGCGCTTCATGATGGTTTCGGCGCCGATGTGACGCAGATCCAGCATCACGTGATCTTTGTTCGGACCGCAACCGCGGCCTTCCTTGATTTCCTGATCCATCGAACGCGAAACGAAATCGCGCGGCGCCAGATCCTTCAAGGTCGGCGCATAGCGCTCCATGAAGCGTTCGCCGTTGGCGTTGATCAAAATCCCGCCTTCGCCGCGCACGCCTTCGGTAATCAACACCCCTGCGCCGGCCACGCCGGTCGGATGGAATTGCCAGAATTCCATATCTTCCAGAGGCAGGCCGGCCCGCGCGGCCATGCCCATACCGTCGCCGGTATTAATGAAAGCATTGGTCGATGCAGCCCAGATACGACCGGCGCCGCCGGTTGCCAGGACCGTCGTTTTGGCTTCCAGCATCATGATTTCGCCGGTTTCCATTTCGAGCGCAACCACGCCCAGAATATCGCCCTCGGCATCGCGGATCAGATCGATCGCCATCCATTCAACGAAGAAATGCGTCTTGGCCCGCACGTTGCGTTGATACAGCGTATGCAACAAAGCGTGACCGGTGCGGTCAGCTGCGGCGCAAGCGCGCGCTACCGGCTTTTCGCCGAAATTGGCAGAGTGTCCACCGAATGGACGCTGATAAATCGTGCCGTCTGCATTGCGGTCGAACGGCATGCCGAAATGTTCCAGCTCATAGACTGCTTTGCTGGCTTCACGGCACATGAATTCGATCGCATCCTGGTCGCCGAGATAATCGGAACCCTTGACGGTATCGAACATGTGCCAGTACCAATTATCTTCCGACATATTGCCCAGCGAAGCACCGATGCCGCCTTGCGCGGCGACCGTATGCGAACGGGTAGGAAAAACTTTCGACAACACGGCAACGTTCAGACCGGCTTCGGCCAGTTGCAACGATGCACGCATACCGGATCCGCCGGCGCCGACGATCACCGCATCGAAGCGGCGCGTAGGAATTGTGGATTTAATCGCAGCCACTGTTAATTTCTCCACAAAATCTGCGCCGCCCAACCGGCGCAAGCAACCAGCCACAAAATAGTGGCAATCTGCAATACCAGACGCAACGCGACCGGTTTGACGTAATCCATCCAGATATCGCGCACACCCACCCATGCGTGATAGAACAACGATGCCAGCGCGGCAAACGTCATCAGTTTGAACCACTGATGCGCGAACAGGCCGGCCCAACTTTCATAACTGAAATCGCTGGCAGTCAAGAAAGCGATCAGCAAAATCACTGTATAGGTTGCCATCACGATTGCCGTCAGGCGTTGCGCAAGCCAGTCACGCATACCGTAATGCGCGCCGACGACCAGGCGCTTCGGTCCAATATTGTTATTTGCCATTTAAAATACTCCGAACAATTTCAATGCGATGGCAGCCGCCAGCACCAAACTGACCGCCAATACACCGGCAGCCGATTTACGCGAACTGTCTTTATCCAGACCGATATGCAAATCCATGACGAGATGGCGCAGGCCTGCGCAGAAATGATGTAGATATGCCCAACTCAGAGCCAGAATCACCAGCTTGACGAACCAGTTCGATGTGAAATTGCGGAAACTGTCGAACGAAATTTCCGATAGCAAACTCTTGTCGAGTAAATACAGAATAAACGGCAACAGTAGAAACATCAGCAACCCGCTGATACGATGCAAAATCGACACGAAGGCAGCCAGCGGCATGCGATAACCGGCGATTTGGGCAATATGTATGTTCCGATATTCAGGCCGATGCGGCTTAGCGGCTTCAGACATAACAAGATTCTCCTCAGATTTGAAACATTTATATACAACTTATAATTTTCGCCGATTTTGGTGCACGACAACAATCATTACCAATCCCAACAAAAAATATCCGTGCGCTGACCGCCCTGCCGATGCGGTTCAGCCTCTACTCAATTCAACTCGCTTCGATAATAATAATGTTCGGTAAGATACTGTCCGCGACGCACCTCGACCGGTTTGTCGCCATACGTAAAGGACAAGCGTTCCACGCTCAACAACGGACTGTTTTGCGTCACCTGCAGCAATTCAGCCATCTCGGCATTGGCCAGCACACTGCGTATGCGCTCGGTAGCACGAATCATGCGGGTGCCGAATTCCGTTTCAAACAGGCCATATAAAGGCCCCTTGTATTCGATCATGCGCTCAGCAGTCAAGCTTTTGAAGATCGCGCCCGGCAACCAGATATCTTCCAATATGGTCGGCACGCCGTTGAAGGATTTTACACGCTTGATAAAAATGACCGGATCGCCCGCTTTCAAATCCAGTTGACGCGCCAGTTCGGCTGGCGCCCGCACGCGCTTGATGTCGATCAATCTGTTGGTGGCCACTTGCGGCGTATCGCTATCGGGCACCAGCCGCAGAAAGCGGAATTGGGAGAGCGTTTCATGATGCGTGGCGACGAATGTGCCCTTGCCTTGCCGTCGCACCACCAGATTTTCAGCGGCCAGTTCATCGATGGCTTTACGCACCGTGCCCTGACTGACTTTGAATAGATTGCCAAGCTCGACTTCGCTGGGGATCAACTCGCCGGGCTTCCACTCGCCCAGCTCAAGGCGACGCGTAATCAGCGCTTTGATTTGCTGATACAGCGGACTGAAAGTGGGCGAAGCACCGGCTGCGGCCGCATGGGCGGATGGCCCCGTTGCAACAGGCGCGTTGTTAAAATCGGATGGAGGCAGACTCATAGTCGAGGATTTCACCACAAAATACCTACTCTCGTCCAGCAAAAAGCGTTATATAAGCTGTCTTATATAAGATATATGTTACTGATTGACAGCGATGTGCTGCTGGCCTACACTCGCGGGCATCTTTCGCTGCTTTATTATTGGCGTTTTCGGCTGGTGATCATCCACGGCCACCACAGCATCTCGTCACTGCCTGCGTCAATCTTTCCACCGCTGGTGCGCAGCAGCAAATTCAGCGTTATGATTTGCCTCTTGTATTTATGTCATCTAGTTTCAAGCAACAACAGTTTCAAGCAACGTTTCATCATCACCTTGGAGATTGAACATGTCTACTAAAGCACCAATGCGTGTCGCCATCACCGGCGCGGCAGGTCAAATCGGTTACGCAATCCTCTTCCGCATCGCCAACGGCGATCTGCTCGGCAAGGACCAGCCAGTCATTCTGCAATTGCTCGAAATTCCTGACGAAAAAGCACAAAATGCGCTCAAGGGCGTGATCATGGAAATCGACGATTGCGCATTCCCGCTGCTCGCAGGCGTGACGGCGCATGGCGATCCAATGACTGCATTCAAAGATGCCGACATCGCTATTCTGATCGGCTCCCGTCCACGCGGCCCCGGCATGGAACGCGCCGAGTTGCTGGCAGCCAACGGCGCCATCTTCACTGTTCAAGGCGCAGCGCTGAACGCAGTCGCATCGCGCAACGTCAAGGTTCTGGTGGTCGGCAATCCAGCCAACACCAATGCTTACATCGCCATGAAATCGGCGCCGGATCTGCCAGCCAAAAACTTCACCGCAATGCTGCGCCTGGATCACAACCGCGCCGTCGCACAAGTTGCAGGCAAACTGGGCAAACCGGTGTCGGCTATCGAAAAAATGTTCGTCTGGGGCAATCACTCGCCAACCATGTATGCCGATTATCGCTTCGCCACAGTGGACGGAAAATCGGTCAAAGACACCATTAACGACCACGACTGGAACAAAGACACCTTCCTGCCGACCGTCGGCAAACGCGGTGCAGCGATCATCGCGGCACGCGGCCTGTCGTCGGCAGCTTCCGCCGCCAACGCCGCCATCGATCACGTGCGCGACTGGGTGTTGGGCACCAACGGCAAGTGGACCACAATGGGTGTTCCATCCGACGGTTCCTACGGCATTCCTGAAGGCACCATGTTCGGCTTCCCTGTGACAACAGAAAATGGCGAATACAAAATCGTGCAAGGTCTGGCCATCGATGCATTCTCGCAAGAGCGCATCAACATCACGCTCAAGGAATTGCTGGAAGAACGTGAAGGCGTCAAAACTCTGGTAGGTTGATTTACTACCGATCGCATACTTACCGATCGTGCGGCAATTGCAATCGTCCATTTTTTTAGGACGCGTTGCATTGCCGGCGGCACACCACTGAAATCGAGTTCGCACCGAAGATAAGCGGCATGCATCCTTCCCAGGTCTTGTTCCCAGGCAAACAGCAACCGGTATCGCTACCGGTCTGCGACCACTATGCCGGCTCCGAAAAACTGATGCGCAAGTCGATCGCCCTGCAACAGCAATTGGGCCCCATATTCGATATCACCCTCGATTGCGAAGACGGCGCCAGTGCCGGTAATGAAGCTGCTCATGCAGAGCTGGTTGCTGCACTGATCGCCGGCGCCGACAACCGTCATGGCCGCATCGGCGCACGCGTACATCCCTACGGCAGTCCGTTCTTCGAGCAAGACGTCGCCATCATCTGCAGCAAATCGCACCCTGCGTATTTGATGCTGCCCAAGGCAGAAGGTCTCGCCGATGTCGTCGCCGCGCTGATATACATCAATCGTCATGCCGAATCATCCGATGCCTATCCTGCACTGCCTTTGCACGTACTCATCGAAACGCACGGCGCATTGCACGATGCCGATGAAATTGCCGCGTTGCCGCAGGTCCAGTCCCTATCGTTCGGCATCATGGATTTCGTCTCCTCGCATTACGGCGCGATCGGCGACGATGCGATGCACTCGCCCGGCCAGTTTGCGCATCCGCTGATAGCCCGCGCCAAACTGGCTATTGCCGCCGCCTGCCACGCGCATGGCAAAGTACCATCGCACAACGTGACCACCGATATCCGGGACGCCACAGCCGCAGCAGCCGACGCCCGCCGCGCCGCCACCGAATTCGCCTATAC
>DATMOE010000417.1:0-3489 GCA_035568435.1 Herbaspirillum sp.
TCAAACTTCTTCAGCGCCGCTTCGGTGATGCTGACAATTTCCGCATCCGGCCTGGCGTAGCCAAGCGTCGGGCTCCATGCCAGACGCATTCCCTTGATCGGCAGATCGCATGCGCCCAGAAAATCCGGCACGGCGCCCGCCACGGAAAAGGGATCGCGCGCATCATGGCCTGCAATCACGGACAGCAGCAAGGCCGCATCGCGCACAGTGCGGGCCAAGGGGCCGACATGGACCAACGTCGGAGTCGCCGCAGCGGGAAATACCGGCACGCGCGCGAACTGTGCCTTGATGCCGAATAAACCGGTTAGCGACGATGGCGCGCGAATCGAGCCGGCGCCATCGGTGCCTAGCGCGAAAGGCGTGACCCCGGCGGCCACACTGGCGGCGGCGCCGCAACTTGAACCACCCGGCGTTTTAGCGGTATTCCATGGATTGCGCGTGATGCCGGTCAATGGCGAATGGCCCACGGCTTTGCAGCCGAATTCGCTGGTCGTGGTCGTACCCACGATACAAGCGCCGGCGGCCTTGATGCGCGCCACGGCAGGTGCGTCGATCTGGGCGATATTGTGTTCCATCGAACGCGAACCGAATGTTTGCCGCACGCCGCCAATGGCAATCAAATCCTTCACGGAAATCGGTAAGCCATGCAGCGCGCCAAGCGTTTCACCTTGATGCAGCGCTTGGTCGGCGCGCTCGGCGGCAGCCAATGCCAATTCCGGCGTGCTGGTGGTAAAGCAGTTTAGCTGCGGTTCGAGCTGCTGTTGCCGTTGCAACGATTGCCGCGCAACTTCAACGGCTGAAATTTTTTTAGCGGCGATGGCATCGCGCAATGCCATCGCGCTCGAGAATTCATTGAGCATGCAGTGCCTCTGCGCCTGCTTCCGCTCCTGCATTAATTATTTTCTGATCGATGCCCGGTTTTAAACCAAGGTGCTTTTGATACCGCACACCTAGCGCGTTTAAGACCCCATCGCTGCCTGCAGTGGCGACCAAAGAAATGCCAAATGGAATGCCATCTGGACGAATACTGGCCGGCACAGCAAGCGCGCAGAGATCCAATGGGCTGATGGGATAGGTGTAGTAACCAATGTTGTTATTCAACTCAATCGGATTTTCTTTCAACGCATCACACTTATAGGCACGCCCGACAGTTGGTGTCACCAGCACATCAACTTCGCTCAGAAGGCGTTTTGCCTTCTTGCGCAATTCGGTCATTTTATAAATTGCCTGAATGGTGTCCGTGCCGGTATAGCTCAGCCCCTTTTTGATCATTGCCGCGACTGCGGGATGCACAGTTTCAGGACTGGATTGCACCACGTCTCCATAACTCACCGCGCGTTCGGCCAACAGTCCGCTATCAAAAGGAAGCCGCCCCGCTTCAATGAAAATAGCGAAATCGATTTCAACGCATCGTCCGCCAATTGCCTTCATTGCTTCTACTGCCTGCCAATAAGCGGCCTCGGCCAATGCGTCGCCAAAGAATTTCAATTGCGCCTTAAAAGGAATCGCAAAAACAAAATCATCCTGCATCTCTTTTTGCAAGGGAATCAGATCTGCATCATCCCTGCTGAAAATATCGCTTTCATCGCAGCCCCGGATCACCTCTAGAACGCGATAGCCATCTTCGACCGTTCTTGCAAATACGGGAACGCAGTCGAAATAGCGGTTGTTATAAACCAGACCCGATCCGCTGACCAAGCCCAGCGTCGGTTTAACGCCGACAACATTATTCATCGCCGCCGGCACTCTGCCTGAGCCGCCGGTATCGGTCCCTAGTGAAAACGCCACCAAACCCGCAGCCACGGCAACGCCGGAACCTGAGCTGGAGCCACCGGAAACATACTCTTCATCGAACACACTGCAACAATGCCCGCCCATCGTCCTGGTGCCGTTGAGTCCGGTTGCAAACTGGTCCAGCGTATTTTTTCCAATCAGGATGGCGCCGGCATCAAGCGCCTTGGCCACACTCGTTGCCGAGACTTCCGGCTGACGATCGAATCCTGCACAGCCGCATGTGGTCGGCATGCCTGCGACGTCGATATTGTCTTTAACGGAAAACGGCATGCCGTATAGCGGCGGCAGCGCTTTGCCTTGAAATTCCATCTCAAGCCGATGCGCTTCCTTGAGCGCGCTCTGCTCGCTGATCAGTGCAGTCCACACGTAGTCTTCGCCTCTTGCATGGATGCGGCGAAATGCCTCGCGCACGATGTCTGCGGGTGAAAACAAGCCCTTTCTATAGCCGTCCTGTAATGCCTCAATATCAAAACCAAGTTTGCTGATGTCCATCTGCACTGCTTCCTTTCTTCGCGTCAGGTATTCCAATGCACCACTTTGGTCGAGAACAGCCCGAATAGCTTGTCCGCCACGGTCGAAATAAGGCCAAGGATGATGAGCCCCGCAACCATCTGACCGATTTGCATATTTTGCTGGGTGACTTCGAGACGATAGGCCACACCGGCAAACGCGCCAGCCAATTCGGCCGCTACCAGCGTATAAAACGAAACGCTGATGGCGGTGCGCAAGCCCATGAAGATATAAGGCAAAGCGCCCGGCAGCATCACTTCGAACAGCATCATCTTGCGCGTGGCGCCGAGGCAACGCGCGGCCCGAATCAGCGTCTCATTGACGCGCTGGACGCCTAAATGCACCGACAACCAAACCGTAAAAAACACACCCCAGAATACGAGAAACCACTTACCGAGTTCGGTCAGGCCGAACCAGATAATGACAATCGGAACGAAAGCCATCGGGGGAATGGGCCGTAGAATTTGAAAAATAGGGGTAAAAAAAGCGGCCGCGATTTTATTGCTGCCAGTCAGAATACCGGCCAGAATCGCCGCCACCGCGCCGGCCAGATACCCAACGACGACGCGGGAAACGCTCCAACCCAAATCCGTCAGCAGGCCCCCGGATGTCGCGTATTGAAACATCGAGACTGCGACATCCGTTGGCGGCGGGAACAGCGCGGGATTGACCATGCCGGCCCGGACCACAAGTTCCCACACGATGAGCACCAACGGGATCGAACTCCACATGGCGGCGTGTTCCCAGACTTTATTGGCCTTCTTCATGATTTCTCTCTCAGTTAACTCAGTTGAACTTGATTGTTACGCGATCGGGAGCAACGCTTTTCAACGGCTCAGTGAAAATGATTTTCGAGAAATCGGGCATGGTCGCGCCAGAAGGTGCATTGCCGGATTCAAGCCGCCATGTAGCATGCGCCTTCAGGATATCGAGTACCTTGTTGTCCAATACGACACCGAATGTGTACTCATTCCAGATCGGCGCCAGGTCTTCCCGCTTCATGCCCACGGCCGTGGCAACGGTCGTAATGGCCTCATCGCGATTAGCCTTCATCCACTTTTCCGCAGCGATGATCGCTGTAAGGAATTTCTTGATGGTGTCGGGATTGGACTTCAGATAGCTCTGCGTCGTCACGATATTAAAAGACTCGGAGTAAATACCCTTCGTGTCTAGTTGCTTGACCTT
>DATMOE010000418.1:0-3037 GCA_035568435.1 Herbaspirillum sp.
CACGCGCCGCGCAGGCGCACCTCCATGAACCGCCATCATGTACCGATCTCCCTGCAAAGAATTATTGTTGAACCGCTGAAAAGCTTGAGCGTAAGGACCGCGCCATTTGAGCCCGGCGCGCGCCCCCGCCACAATGTGGCACCCCCGAGACACGCTTAAGGTCTTGTCTTCATTCGTAAACACCCCCACGTATGCGGGTGGCTCATTTTTGCTACAATCCCGATTTCCTCCCTGCCAACCCTCCCCCGCTACGTTGCGGCACTGCCGGCGTGGCCAGGAGCAGGGCGCGTTTCTTATTTAGCTGCACTAAAAATGCTCTCTACTTCCAACATTGCGATTCAATTCGGTGCCAAGCCCCTCTTCGAGCAGGTCACCGTCAAATTCACCGACGGCAACCGCTACGGCCTGATTGGCGCCAACGGTTGCGGTAAGTCCACCCTGATGAAGATCCTGGGCGGCGAGCTGGAGCAGAGCTCCGGCGATGTGATGCTGCAGGTCGGGCTGCGCTTGGGAAAACTGCGCCAGAACCAATTCGGCTATGAAGATCAACGCGTACTAGACGTGGTCATGCAGGGTCATCTAGAGATGTGGGAAGCGATGACCGAGCGCGACCGCATTTATGCGAATGCGGAGTCCACCGACGAGGACTACATGAAGGCCGCGGAGCTGGAGGGAAAATTCGCCGAGTACGGCGGCTATGACGCCGAGGCCCGGGCGGCGGCCATCCTGGTCGGCGCCGGCATTACCGAGGAATTCCATAACGGACCGATGCGCGAAGTCGCTCCCGGACTGAAGCTGCGTGTATTGCTGGCGCAGGCGCTGTTTTCGAATCCAGACATTCTGTTGCTGGATGAGCCGACCAATAATCTGGATATCAATACGATCCGCTGGCTGGAAGATGTGCTCAATCAACGCAATTCGACCATGATCATTATTTCGCATGATCGCCATTTCCTGAATCAGGTTTGCACCCATATGGCGGATATGGATTACGGCACCCTGAAAGTCTATCCGGGCAATTACGACGAATACATGCTGGCCTCTTCGCAGGCGCGCGCGCAGCAATTGTCGGCCAATGCCAAGGCCAAGGATAAGGTTGCTGAATTGCAAGACTTCGTGCGGCGCTTTGCGGCCAACAAATCGAAAGCGCGTCAGGCGACTTCGCGCGCCAAGCAGATCGAGAAGATCAAGGTCGAAGACGTTAAGCCATCCAGCCGCGCCAATCCGTTTGTGCGTTTCGACGGCGAGAAAAAGCTGCACCGGCTGGCGGTGGAAGTGGAAACCATCAGCAAAACCTTCGATCGCCCGATTTTCAAAAATTTCAGCATCATGGTCGAAGCCGGCGAGAAGATCGCAATCATCGGCGCCAACGGCGCCGGGAAGACCACTTTGCTGCGCAGTATCGGCGGCCCCGATTTGTGCAAGCTGGCGCCGGATCATGGTCTGGTTAAATGGGCGGAAAACGCTAACGTCGGCTACATGCCGCAAGACCCGACCGAGGATTTCGCCAACGATGTCACGCTGACAGACTGGATGGGAAACTGGACCCAAGAGGGCGACGACGATCAGGCCGTGCGTTCGATTCTGGGCCGTCTTTTGTTCTCCGGCGACGACGTCAAGAAGTCCGTGAAAGTGTTGTCCGGCGGTGAAAAGGGCCGCATGACTTATGGCAAGTTGATGTTGGGCCGGCATAATGTATTGCTGATGGATGAGCCGACCAACCATATGGATATGGAGTCGATCGAGTCGCTCAATATCGCGCTGGAAAAATACGCCGGCACCTTGATTTTCGTATCGCACGATCGGGAATTCGTCTCATCGCTGGCCACGCGCATTCTGGAAGTCAAGGAAAACGAAGTGGTTGATTTCCAGGGTAGTTACGAGGATTATCTGAGTAGTCAAGGCATCGAATAATTTCTTGGCAGAATCATCTGCCATTACGACAATCATGACGATTACAACCATTGAATTTGAACGTCCTGCCGAGGGCGGTAGCTGCACCTCGCAGGCTTGGGCGCGGGTGCCGGCCACGCCTACGCCGGAGCAACGCTTGGCATTGAAAGAACGGGCGCGGCAACTGCTGAAGCAGACCGGCACTGTGCTGGTTGCGCATTATTATGTGGATGCCGATTTGCAGGATCTGGCTGAGGAAACCGGCGGTTGCGTTTCCGATTCGCTCGAAATGGCGCGCTTTGGGCGTGATCATCCGGCACAGACGCTGGTGGTGGCAGGTGTGCGATTCATGGGCGAGACCGCCAAGATATTAAGTCCGCATAAACGCATTCTCATGCCCGATCTGGACGCCACGTGTTCGCTCGATCTGGGTTGTCCTGCCGATGAGTTCAGTGCGTTTTGCGACGCGCATCCAGACCGCACGGTGGTGGTCTATGCCAATACCAGTGCGGCCGTTAAAGCGCGCGCCGATTGGATGGTGACCTCGTCGATCGGGCTCGATATCGTGGCCCATTTGCATGCGCAGGGGAAGAAAATTCTGTGGGCGCCGGATAAGCATCTGGGCGGCTACATCCAGCAAAAAACCGGCGCTGATATGTTGTTGTGGCAGGGCTCTTGCCTGGTGCATGATGAGTTCAAGGGCGTGGAGCTGGAGCTGTTGCGGCGCGAGCATCCGCTGGCCAAAATCCTGGTGCATCCAGAATCGCCGGCGGCGGTGGTGGCGTTAGCCGATGCAGTTGGTTCGACCTCGCAATTGATCGCTGCTGCGCAAACCATGGACGCCGAAGAATTTATCGTCGCTACCGATAACGGTATTTTGCACAAGATGCGTATGGCCGCGCCCGGTAAGCGTTTTATCGATGCGCCGACTGCCGGTAACAGCGCAACCTGCAAGAGCTGCGCGCATTGCCCATGGATGGCGATGAACGGCTTGCAGAATCTGATCGATGTGCTGGAGTCGGGCAGTAACGAGATTCATGTCGATCCGGTGATCGCCGGCCAGGCTGTGCTGTGTATCGATCGTATGCTCGATTTTGCGGCGGAACGAAAAGCGCGGGTGCGGCCTTCGGGGGATTTGGCGCAG
>DATMOE010000419.1:0-6716 GCA_035568435.1 Herbaspirillum sp.
GATGCCGCCATCGAACCAGACTTCGACCCGATCGCCCACGGCTTCTACTATCGGCGGCAATGCATGGATCGACGATACTGCGCCATCAAGCTGACGGCCGCCGTGATTGCTGACGACAATCGCGTCGGCGCCGACGCCGGCGGCGATTTTTGCATCTTCGACGTCCAGAATGCCTTTCAGAATCAGCTTGCCACCCCATTGCTCTTTGATCCAGGCAATGTCGTCCCAGCACAAAGTCGGATCGAACTGGCTTGCAATCCATTGGCTCAAGGTTGCAATGCCATCGCCGCCTTTGACGTGGCCGACCAGATTGCCGAACGTTTTGCGGCCGCCCAGCGCGCGCAGCGCCCAGGCCGGCTTGCTTGCCAGATCCAGAATATTGGCCAGCGTGATTTTCGGCGGCACCGTCATGCCGTTGTGCAGGTCTTTGTGGCGTTGCCCCAGAATCTGCAGATCCAGCGTCAACATCAGCGCTGAACATTTGGTCGCCTTGGCGCGCTCGATCATCGACTTTACGAAGCCGCGATCCCGCATCACATAGAGCTGGAACCAGAACGGTTTGGTGGTCACGCTATCGACATCTTCAATCGAACAAATGCTCATCGTCGATAAGGTGAACGGGACGCCGAATTTTTCGGCGGCGATCGCACCCAGCATTTCGCCGTTGGCCCATTGCATGCCGGTCAGTCCGGTTGGCGCAATGGCCACCGGCATGGCCACTTCCTGGCCGAGCATGGTGGTGTTGGTGGAGCGCTGGTCGACATTGATGGCTACCCGCTGACGCAGCTTGATGGCCGCCAGATCGTCGCTATTTGCGCGGTAAGTGCTCTCGGTATAGGAGCCGCTGTCGGCATAATCGTAAAACGCTTTCGGGACCCGTTTTTTCGCTAGTACCCGCAAATCTTCGATACAGGTGATGACGGGCATATTGATTCTCCGATGGGAAAGGTCACTGAAAAGGGCGATGAGGCAGCTATGGTAGGAGAAAAATGGGCGGGAATGGGAAGATTTGATGCCGTCTGAGATGAACTTTTTTCAAGCGCAGGTGCGGTGCAGTGGAGTGGCGCGGCGCGGTGCGGCGGCGCTGAAAGCTGAGCCGCCGCCCGCGGGCTTTACATATTCGGATAATTCGGCCCGCCGCCGCCTTCGGGCGTCACCCAGACGATGTTCTGCGTCGGGTCTTTGATATCGCAGGTTTTGCAATGCACGCAGTTTTGCGCATTGATTTGCAAGCGGTCGGTATTGTCGTCGGCTTTCACGAATTCATAGACGCCGGCAGGGCAGTAACGGGCTTCCGGTCCGGCATAGGTCGCCAGATTGAGGTTGACCGGTACGCTGGCGTCTTTCAGCGTTAAATGGATCGGCTGGTTTTCAGCGTGATTGGTATTGGAAATGAAGACCGACGATAGTTTATCGAAGGTCAGTTTGCCATCCGGTTTCGGATAGGCGATGGGGCTGTAATTGGCTGCCGGTTTCAGGCATTCGTGATCGGCATGCTTATTGTGCAGTGTCCATGGCGCCTTGCCGCCGAACAGTACTTGATCGATGCCGACCATCAAGGTGCCGGTGTACAGGCCAAGGCTCATGGCCGGTTTGAAATTGCGCGCCTTGTGCAGTTCTGCATGCAGCCAGGAGGTTTTGAAGGCTTCGCTGTAGGCTGTTAATTTGTCGAATTCACGTCCGGCGCCGATCGCCTCGAATGCGGCATCTGCGGCCAGCATGCCGCTTTTGATCGCCGCATGGCTGCCTTTGATGCGGCTGGCGTTCAGAAAGCCGGCATCGCAGCCGATCAGCGCGCCGCCGGCAAAGACCAGTTCCGGCAGCGATTGCAAACCGCCGGCGGTAATCGCGCGCGCGCCGTAAGAGATCCGTTTGCCGCCTTCAAAGAACTTGCGGATTTCAGGATGTGTTTTGTAACGCTGGAATTCTTCGTAGGGCGACAGATAGGGGTTTTGGTAAGCCAGGCCGACCACGTAGCCGACCGCGACCTGATGGTTTTCCATGTGATACAGAAACGAGCCGCCGTAGGTCTTGCTGTCCAGCGGCCAGCCGGCGGTATGGATGACCAGGCCGGGCTGATGCAGTTTGGGATCGATTTCCCACAATTCCTTGATGCCGATTCCGTAGGCTTGCGGGTCTTTACCTGCGTCCAGTGCAAATTTTTGGATCAATTGCTTGCCCAGATGGCCGCGCGCGCCTTCGGCAAACAGTGTGTATTTGGCGTGCAGTTCCATACCCAACTGGAAATCGGCCTTCGGCTGGCCTTCGCGGTCGACGCCCATATTGCCGGTGGCGACGCCTTTGACGCTGCCGTCTTCGTTGTACAGGATTTCAGCCGCCGGGAAGCCGGGAAAAATTTCCACGCCCAATGCTTCGGCCTGGCGGCCCAGCCAACGCACCACATTGGCCAGCGAGACGATGTAATTACCGTGATTCTGAAAACATGCCGGCAGCATCCATGACGGTGTTTTCAGCGCCTTGGCTTGCGTCAGGAACAGAAAGCGGTCTTCGGTGACCGGTGTATTGAGCGGTGCGCCGAGCGCTTTCCAGTCGGGAAACAATTCGGTGATCGCTTGCGGGTCCATGACCGCGCCGGACAGGATATGCGCACCCAGTTCACCGCCTTTTTCCAGCACGCAGACACTGATTTCATTACCTTTTTCAGCGGCCAATTGCTTCAGACGGATCGCGGCCGATAAACCGGCAGGACCGCCGCCGACCACCACGACGTCATACGGCATCGCTTCACGTGGGCCGTATTGCTCGATTAACGCCTGGTTCGCCGGGGTTGCTTGATTCATTTATATTGCCTCGTTGATGTATTTTGCGCACGATCGTTCTTTTGTGGGCTATTCTAGCCGTTTTGGAACGCTTATTTTAGGTGATTTTATGGGCTATACGCCGTTTCGAATGACAGTACGTAGTGCAAGCAAGTGGAATAACGTTCCCGAATCGTTGAATTTTTTGATGTGATGGATGAAATCTATGAAAACTAAGCAGTCGCAGCCGATACCGCAATCGGCGCCAATCCGAAACCTGGTGTATACGGCAAGCATCCAGATTCGCTGGGGTGATATGGATGCGATCGGCCATGTCAACAATACGGAATATTTTCGCTACATGGAGCAGGCGCGTATCGATTGGTATACGCAATCGCTGGGAACGCTGGGCGATGGCGGCAGCGGCCCGGTATTGGTCAACGCCCAATGCACTTTTTTGCGGCAGTTGCGTTATCCAGGCACCGTTGAAGTAGCCATTTTTGTCGGGGCGGTGGGGCGTTCCAGCATGGAGACCATGTACGAACTGCGGCGCTCGGACCAGCCGGATGTGATTTATGCCGAAGGTCGTGCCACAGTAGTGTGGGTCAGTTTTGCGGAAGAGAAATCAATCGCTCTGCCTGAGCATATTCGGGAGCGGCTGCCGGGCGGGGCGTTTTTTAATGATCCGCTACAGAAATAATGCATGCGGTTTGTAAGTTTCAAGCAAGGTGGAGGGAACATGATCGCCAATGCTGTCTAGAACGATTGACATCGCCATTAGTGTGATGAAGCGTCAGGCCATAGGCGTTAAAAACCAATAACAATTCCTGGAGGAAGACATGACATTTTTGAAAAATGCACTGATGGTGACTGCAATGCTAGCCTCATTTTCAGCCATTGCAGCCGATCCGATCAAGATCGGCATATCCGGCCCGTTCACCGGCGGTTCGGCTCCGATGGGGGTCTCGATGCGCGACGGCGCCAAGCTGGCGGTGGCCGATATTAATGCCAAGGGCGGCGTGCTGGGGCGTCAGTTGCAATTGGTCGAGCGCGACGATGAAGCCAAGAATGAGCGCGGCGTGCAAGTGGCGCAAGAATTGATCAATAAGGAAAAAGTGGTGGCGACGGTGGGTTTCATCAATACCGGCGTGGCGCTGGCCGGCCAGCGTTTCTATGAGGAAGCGAAGATCCCCGTCATCAATAATGTCGCTACCGGCACTGTGGTGACGCATCAGTTCGTCGCGCCCGAGTTCAAAGATAATTATGTATTCCGTACTTCGGCCAACGATACGATCCAGTCGGCCATGATCGTCGAAGAAGCGATCACCAAGCGCAAATTCACCAAGGTCGCCATTCTGGCGGACTCGACCAACTACGGCCAGCTTGGACGCGAAGATCTGGAGAAAGCGTTACTGGCCAAAGGCATCAAACCGGTCGCGGTCGAAAAATACAATATCAAGGACGTCGATATGACGGCGCAGTTGCTCAAGGCCAAACAGGGTGGCGCGCAAGTCGTGCTGACTTACGGTATCGGGCCTGAACTGGCGCAGATCGCCAACGGTATGGAGAAGCTGAATTGGCACGTGCCTATGATCGGCAGCTGGACGCTGTCGATGGGCAACTTCATCGATAACGCCGGCAAGAATGGCGATGGCGCGAGAATGCCGCAAACCTTCATCCAGGATGGCACCACGCCGAAACGCAAAGCGTTCATTGAGGCCTATCAAAAGGCTTATAAAGTCGATCGCATCCCTTCGGCAGTGTCCGCCGCGCAGGGCTACGATTCGGTCTACTTGCTCGCCGCTGCAATCAAGCAGGCCGGTTCCACCGATGGCGTGAAAGTACGTGAAGCGCTGGAAAATCTATCGGGAAAAGTGGACGGTGTTGTCACCACTTACGACAAGCCGTTCACGCATGATGACCATGAGGCGATCAAGTCGGATATGGTGCACATGGGTGAAGTGAAAAACGGTCGCGTTGTATTGGCGAAATAATCGTTTTCAAGCCGGTTAATGGTAAAAAATGGGCCAGTCTCTGATTCGGAGACTGGCCTTTTTACGACGATATGCGATAGAACACGCGAGTAAAAACAATGGATATTTTTTTGCAACTGGTTTTCAGCGGTATTGCGTTAGGCATGATCTATGCGGTCATCGCCTTCGGTTATCAATTAACTTTCGCGACGTCCGGCACCTTGAATTTCGGCCAGGGCGAAGCGTTAATGCTGGGCGCGCTGGTGGGCTTGAGCCTGGTCGGTAATATCCACGGCGGCCCTTACCTGAATTACTGGATGATGATTCCGCTGGTGCTGGTCTTCGGCGCTTTGCAGGGCATGGTGGTGGAATATATCGGCGTGCGGCCGGCAATCAAAATCAAATCCGAATTCGGCTGGATCATGTCCACGATTGCCTTGTCGATCATCTTTAAAAACGTGGCTGAAAATATCTGGGGCAAGAACGATCTGCCGTTTCCGTCGCCTTTGTCCGCCGAGCCGTTTCTGCTCTTCGGCGCCAATGTACAGCTGATGCAAGTGGTGGTCGTGCTGGGTGCGCTGGGCATGATGCTGGCGGTGGAATTGTTTAATCGCAAATCGATTTACGGCAAAGCCGTAGTGGCGACTTCCAACGACCGCGATGTGGCCGGATTGATGGGTATCAATACCAGTGCGGTGATTACGTTTTCCTATGCATTGTCTTCGGCTACCGCCGCGTTTGCGGGTGTGCTGGTGGCGCCGCTGACATTGACCGGCGCCACGATGGGTACCGCTCTGGGTCTGAAAGCGTTTGCCGTAGCCATTATCGGTGGCCTGACATCCGGCATGGGGGCGATTGTCGGCGGCCTGATGCTGGGGGTGATCGAGACGCTGACCGGCTTTTATATTTCCACCGGTTACAAGGAAGTGCCGGGGCTGGTGCTGTTGTTGCTGGTATTGGCGATCAAACCTGCGGGCCTGTTCGGTAGAACAGCCATCAAAAAGGTCTGATCATGAATAAGAAAATATTATTGGGATCGATGCCGGCGGCGGCAGGCATTCTGTTGTTGGCGATACTGCCGATGGTTGCGACCAATCCCTATTATCTGCATTTGGCGGAAACCATTCTGATTTATGCGATCCTGCTGTTCGGCCTGGATATCGTGGTCGGTTATACCGGGCAGGTATCGCTGGGTCATGCAGCGTTGTTCGGGATCGGTTCGTACACCACCGGTGTGTTTTATTTCAAACTCGGTTTGCCGTTCCTGATCGCCGCGCCCGCCAGTCTGGGCGTGACGGCGCTGTTCGGCGCCATTCTCGCATTGCCGGCTCTGCGCGTGACCGGGCCGTATCTGGCCATGGTGACGCTGGCGTTCGGCACCATTGTGCAGATACTGATTAATGAAATGGATTTTTTGACCGATGGGCCACTCGGGATCAAAGTGCGCAAGCCGATTTTCTGGGGCCACAGACTCGACGAAGTCGAATTCTTTTATCTGGTCGCGGTATTGATGGTGTTGTCGCTGATTATCGTCCACCGCATTCTTAAATCGCATCTCGGGCGCACCTTTCAAGCCTTGCGCGACAGTCCGATCGCATCCGACTGCATGGGCGTTTCGGTCTACCGTTATAAGGTTTATGCATTTGTGATCAGCGCCGTGCTGGCCGGGCTGGCCGGCAGCCTGTACGCCTATTCGGAAGAATACATTTCGCCCAATACCTATAACTTCGAATTGACGATTCTGTTCTTGCTGGCGGTCATCATGGGCGGACGCAAGACCCGTACCGGCCCGATTATCGGCGCCATCATCGTGGTGATGTTGCCCAGCCTGCTATCCGATATCGATCTGTTCCGCGCCATTGCCAGTATTGCGGGCGCGATAGCGGTATTGGCGGGCGCGTTTTTGTTGTTGAAAAAACGCAAGACGCCGCGTGAGATCGTGGTGCCGGTCATTGCGACTGTGGCGATGGCGATTTTTTCGTAT
>DATMOE010000420.1:0-4480 GCA_035568435.1 Herbaspirillum sp.
GGTATACCAGGTAAACCAGCCCGGCGTGGTCAGCTTCAGTTGTTTGAGCAGTTCGGCGTCCGAGAAGTCTTTATTGCCGACAATGCTGATTTGCTTGATGCGTGCTGCTTCGCCTTCCTCCACCGCAAACGTTACATTGACCCGATTACGCTCCACCGGTGTCACCGTCGTCGTGATTTTGGCGCCATACAGACCGCGCGATAAATATTGGCGTTTCAATTCCTGCTCGGCACGATCAACCAGCGAACGGTTGTAAATACGCGATTCGCCGACGCCGATTTCCTTGAGCGCTTTGGTCAGCGTGTCCTTATCGAATTCCTTGATGCCGGTAAAGTCGACACTGGCAATCGATGGCAGCTCTTCCACCATCACCACCAGCACCCGGCCCTCGGCTTCCACCCTCACATCCTTGAAAAAGCCGGTGGCGTACAGCGCCTTGATCGCCTCGCTGCCTTTTGCATCGGTAAATGTATCCCCGACTTTGACCGGGAGATAGCTGAATACCGTTCCAGCCTCAGTTCGTTGGATGCCCTCAATGCGAATGTCCTGCACAGTAAACGGCTCGACCGCAAACACACGGCTGGAACACAGCGCGAGGGTAGCGGCGGCAAGCAGACTGCGGGAGAAAGTCGGGAGGGTAAAACGAGAGTAATGTAATTTCATTAGTATGATCTATGCTTGTCCGATTACGTGTAGGCACCCGCAGCTTCCCGCGGGCACTGCCATCATCCAACTTTTCAACTGTTTAAAACATAAGACGAACGATGTCGTTAAAAACGGCGACCAACATCAGAGTCATCAAAACACCCAGGCCTGCACGCTGCGCAATCGCACTAAAACGCTCAGAAACGGGCCGTCCGGTCAAAATCTCCACCGAATAATACAGCAAATGCCCTCCGTCCAACACGGGAATGGGAAGCAAATTCATGACGCCCAGACTTATGCTGATCAAGGCCATGAAACTCAGATAGCTGATCAGTCCGAGACGCGCTGTCTGGCCTGCGTAGTCGGCAATCGTGATCGGACCGGTGATGTTCTTCCAGGAGGCTTCGCCGATCAGCATTCTGCCCAGCATTTTGAGCGTCAAAACACTGGTCTCCCAAGTGCGATGCGTCGCTTTTGCCAGCGCCGTAGGTAAATCGCTGCTGACGGTGATCATTTCAGGCACGATCGGCACTTCGACCTCAATGCGTCCTATGGCGCCGCTCTTTGTTTCGACGCTGTCCGGCGTCACTGCCAGAGTGAAGCGATGCTGTCCACGCATGCCCTCGACTTGCAGCGGCTTGCCGGGCGATTCGCGCACCAGTTGCACAAATGCCAGGCCATCGGCGACGGCGACGTGATTAACGCTCAGAATCCGGTCGCCGTTCTGCAAGCCGGCCCGCATCGCCGGACCGTCCGGCGCGATCTGCCCCAGCACTGCCGGCGGGAGGGCCAGATCGATGCCCAGCGTGTGCAGGAAGTCGCCTTCCATATCCTGCTGCGACAGACTATTGAGCGGCAAAGTAATCGTATCGAGCAAGGTGGCGCCCGGCATGGCCGTATCCGGGGATGACACGTCGATATGGGCGGTTTTCTTGTCCAGCGCGAGTTGCAACAGGCGCCAATGCACATCGGACCAGCCAGCCACCGGCTGGCCATCGATGGCGGTAATCAATTGATTGGCGCGAATGCCGGCCTGATAAGCCACCGATTCAACCGGTGCGGCGCGCAGCTTCGGCAACGGCTCCGGCATGCCGTGCACATACAAACCGGCGAATATCAGAATTGCCAGAATAAAATTGGCCAAAGGGCCGGCAGCGACAATCGCAATTCTGCGCCATACCGATTGCTGCGTAAATTCATGTTTGCGCTCTTGCGGCGACAGATCGGTCAGATCCTGTTCACGTGCATCCAGCATCTTTACATAGCCGCCCAGCGGCAGGATCGAGATCGCCCATTCGGTTTGATCCTTACCGAACCGGCGTGAAAAAATCACGCGCCCCATGCCGACCGAAAAACGCAATACCTTGACGCCGCACCAGCGCGCGACCAGGAAATGCCCCAGCTCGTGGACGATCACCAAGGTGCCCAGAGCGACGACAAATGCCAGTAAGGTATGGATCAGGTTCATCGTTACAAAGAATGTTACAAAAATTCGGTGGCGACCGCGCGCGCCTGGCGGTCTTGTTCAAACAAGGTCTCTATATCGCTTACCGCGACGGCCGGAAGCCGGTTCATCACTTTTTCGATCACTTGGTCAATCATGCGAAATCCGATCTCCCCATTCAGGAAGGCCTGCACTGCAACTTCATTGGCGGCATTCAGGATTGCAGCCGCGCTGCCGCCCGCACGCAATGCATCATACGCCAGTCGCAAACAAGGGAAGCGCGCCAGATCGGGCGCGACAAAAGAAAGCTGGCCGATCTGCGTCAGGTCGAGCTGGGCGACCCCGGAAGCAAGCCGCTCAGGATGCGCCAGCGCATGCGCGATCGGGGTCCGCATGTCTGGATTGCCGAGTTGCGCCAGCACCGATCCGTCGACATAGGAAACCATCGAATGAATCACGCTTTGCGGATGGATCAGCACCTCGATGCAATCGGCCGGCGCACCAAACAGCCAATGCGCTTCGATCACCTCCAGCCCCTTGTTCATCATGGTCGCGGAATCGACCGATATTTTGCGGCCCATGACCCAGTTAGGATGCGCCACCGCCTGCTCGGGCGTGACCTGGTCCAGGGTATCGACGGCGCGCAGCAAAAACGGGCCGCCCGATGCAGTCAATATAATCTTGGCAATTCCCTGGTGCGCCAGAGCACGCTGAAAATCGTGCGGCAGACATTGGAAGATCGCATTGTGTTCGCTATCGATAGGCAATAGACAGGCGCCATTGGCGGCCACGGCATCCATCAGCAAGCGCCCTGCCATGACCAGCGCTTCCTTGTTCGCCAACAGGATTTTTTTGCCCGCATGCGCCGCCGCCAGCGTGGACGCCAACCCCGCCGCGCCCACAATGGCGGCCATGACGACATCGCATTGCGCGGCCGCAGCAACGTCGCACAAAGCGGCGGCGCCGTATGCTACTTCGGTGTCGAGCCCGAGTGCGCGCAGGCCATTTTGCAATTGCTGCGCCGCTTCGGCATGGGCGACCACCGCCACACGCGGGCGGAATTGCTTACATTGCGCCAACAAGACATCGACGCTGGTGTGCGCGGTCAATGCATAGACTTCAAAACGGTCGGGATGCCGGGCCAGCACATCCAGCGTGGAAACGCCGATCGAACCGGTTGAACCGAGAATGGTAACGGCTTGCATCATCGCAACCAGAGCGCAAGCAAGGCCGCCAGCGGCAGCACTGGAATCAGCGCATCGATACGATCGAGTACGCCGCCATGACCCGGCAGCAATCCGCTGCTGTCCTTAACGTCGGCGCGGCGCTTGAGCAAGGATTCGAACAAATCGCCGACGATACTGGCGGCGACGAGCACCGTCATCACGAGCATCAATCCGGCCCAACCGAAATGCTGCTGCAGCGCGGTGGGGAAGGTATCGGCCAGCACGGGCGCGATGGTCGTCAGCGCGGCGCAAATCAGTACCAGCAGCCAGCCGCCGATGGCGCCCTCCCATGATTTACCCGGGGAAATACTGGGCGCCAGCTTGCGGCGGCCGAACGCCTTGCCGGAAAAATAAGCGCCGATATCGGCGATCCATACCACTGCCATGACGGACAGCAGATACAGCGGAGAATGTTGAAATAAGGCGGCGGCGGCGATGAAGCAGCCCAGAATGGCGATGCTGTAGGTAGCGTTGAGCAGCCGGTTGCCGGTATGACGCAACGGCGGCAACCCCAGACGGAGTGCCGGTGCAAAGCGCACTGCCCATAGCGCGATGCAGAGCCAGAATAATTTTTGCACACCCGGCAGGCCGCTGACAAAAATGATGAATGCGTAGATGGCGGTCCATACTGCGGTCGCAAACAAGGGCTTGCTGTTACCGAACAAGCGGAAGTTTTCCCAAGACGCCGCGGCAAAAAACACCACGGTGACCAATGCGAACGGCAGAAAAACATTCATGTATAAAATCGGCAGCAGTATTGCCAACAGAATCAGTGCCGTCAGCACACGCGTTTTAAGCATTACGTCGCCTGTTGAATAAGTTGTTCACTGGTGCGGCCGAAACGGCGTTCACGGGCGCGATAGGATTCGATGGCCAGATCCAGCGCCGCCGCATTGAATGCCGGCCAGTAGGTATCGGTGAAATACATTTCGGTGTACGCCAGTTGCCACAGCAGAAAATTGGAAACGCGCTGCTCGCCCCCAGTACGGATAAACAGATCCGGCTCCGGCGCATAGGCCATCGCCAGATGCGGCGCCAGTTCGGCCTCCGTGAATGTGGCCGCGCCGGGGTGCTGCTGCACCATTTTGCCGATCGCCTGCATGATGTCCCAGCGGCCGCCGTAATTAGCGCAAATCGTCAGCGTCAAACGGGAATTGCCGGCGGT
>DATMOE010000421.1:0-2732 GCA_035568435.1 Herbaspirillum sp.
TGCTGCTGTGCTATCACCATCCGCGGCAGCCGGTGCAGCTCGATACCGGACGCTACGATATGCTCCGGCTCGGCCAGGAAACCCTGCGCGCCTACGCACATTGCGACAAGACCGGCAAACCGGATTTTGAATTGCCGGGCAGTGCGGAGCAACCGCTGCCGTTTTTGTCATACACCGGCAATGCCTATCTGGGACGCATGGTGGAACTGATTTTGTCCGATCTGAAAAATCCGCTGCATCTGGCTAAGCGTTATGAAACGGATATGGCAGAAAGTCTGAAAATGATGGCGGTGGAGGGGCATGGCGTCGCGTTTCTGCCGGAATCCTCGGTGAGCCGCGAAATTCGTTACAAGCAACTGGCCGCGGCCGATGGCGGCCAATCGGCATGGTCGGTGGAGTTGGAAATTCGCCTGTATCGCGAGCGGCCGACGGCGCAACGCAGCGGCAAGCCGATTGTTGATCGTCTATGGAATCATTTATTGCAACTTCAGCTTGCCAGCCCAGGAAAAACGGGGGATAAATCTAAACCAAACATGGATTGAGCAACGGAGATTGGGCCGCTCTAAGCTATCTATGCAAAAAAGACATAGTTACATGCTTACAAAGCATTGGCTCTTACTGGGGGCATTCTCTTACATTGCCGTTACCAGAACCCATTGCATCAATAGGTTCTATTCAAACGCAGTTGCGTAGTCGATATGCCAACCGGAGCGATGCAGCATGGACAATCCATTAATTGAGCACAAAATACCCTCTTATCTCACACCGCGCGACATCGGGCCATGGGGTAATTATCTGCAGCAGATCGACCGCGTAACACCGCATCTGGGTTCGCTGGCGCGCTGGGTTGAAACCCTGAAAAGGCCGAAACGGATTCTGGTCGTCGACGTGCCGATCGAACGCGATGACGGCAGCATTGCCCATTTTGAGGGCTATCGCGTGCAACATAATACTTCCCGCGGGCCGGGCAAGGGCGGGGTACGTTTCCATCAGGACGTCACGCTGTCTGAAGTGATGGCGTTGTCGGCCTGGATGACGGTCAAAAATGCAGCGGTGAATGTTCCTTACGGCGGCGCCAAGGGCGGTATCCGCGTCGATCCGAAGACATTATCGCGCGCTGAGCTGATGCGCATGACGCGGCGCTATACCAGTGAAATCGGCATTATTATCGGCCCCAACAAAGATATCCCGGCGCCTGACGTGGGCACCGATGCGCAGATCATGGCGTGGATGATGGATACCTATTCGATGAATCAGGGCAGCACGGCATCGGGCGTGGTAACCGGCAAGCCGATTTCACTGGGCGGCAGTCTGGGGCGTCACGAGGCGACCGGCCGCGGTGTATTTGTGGTCGGCAGCGAAGCGGCTGCCAAGATCGGCATGGACATCGCCAGTTCCCGGGTCGCGATCCAGGGCTTCGGGAACGTCGGCGGCATTGCGGCGCGCCTGTTCGCTGAAGCCGGCGCTAAAGTGGTTGCCGTGCAGGATCATAAAACCACGGTGTATCGCGCCAGCGGCTTGGACGTCATTGCATTGCAAACCCATGTGACGAACAACGGCAGCGTCGAAGGTTTTCCCGGCGCCGAGCAGATCGATGATCGCGCCCAGTTTTGGGGTGTACCGTGCGACATAATGGTGCCGGCCGCTCTGGAGCAGCAAATCGATGTGGAAAACGCGCATCGCATTCAAGCCAGGATCGTGCTGGAAGGTGCGAACGGCCCGACGACGACGGCCGCCGACGATATTCTCAGCGATAAGGGCATTCTGCTGGTGCCGGATGTGATTGCCAATGCCGGCGGCGTTACCGTCAGTTATTTCGAATGGGTCCAGGATTTTTCCAGCTTTTTCTGGACCGAAGACGAGATCAATCTGCGGTTGACCCGCATCATGCGCGAAGCGTTTAACGCGGTTTGGCAACTAGCGGACGAAAAGAAAGTGTCATTGCGTACCGCGGCATTTATCGTGGCGTGTACCCGTGTGCTGCAGGCGCGTGAAATGCGTGGTTTGTATCCTTGATGCCGGGCTTGATACATGGCTTGGTTCTTGCTGATGTCTTTAGTCGGATGTGCAGATTTACGTCGGTAATGGTTGCTTTAGATGATACTGATTCGGTTTTGTGTTGAAATAAAGTCGAGAAGAAGTGTATTAGTGATTTTTTTCGAATAATTTAATTATTTTGTTCCGTGTGGAAAAACCACTTTTATAAGAATGGTTTGGTTACACTTGCAGCATATTTTTATAGGAGACGTTATGAAATTATCGAAATTGGCAGGATTTCTAATCGGTGCGGGTATTCTGGCTGGCGCGTTCCAGGTTCAGGCGCAGAATTTGACCGGTACACTGAAAAAAATCAAAGACAGCGGCACCATCACATTGGGTGTGCGCGATTCCTCCATTCCATTTTCATATCTGGATGACAACCAATCCTATCAAGGTTATTCGATCGACCTTTGCATGAAAGCGGCAACTGCCGTTCAAAAATCGTTGGGCATGATGAAGTTGGAGATCAAAATGGTGCCTGTCACATCGGCAACACGGATTCCGCTGATGGCCAACGGCACCGTCGATCTCGAATGCGGATCGACCACGAATAACATGGAACGTCAGCAGCAGGTTGCGTTTGCACCGACGACCTTCGTGACGGCAAATCGTTTTCTGGCGAAGAAATCGTCCAACGTCAAGGTGCTGGACGACCTCAAAGGCAAGACCGTGGTTTCAACTTCCGGCACCTC
>DATMOE010000422.1:0-4818 GCA_035568435.1 Herbaspirillum sp.
GTTTCGCATGTGATGTGTCTCAGATACCGACGCTGCTGCGCATTAATGATGCTTGTTTGGAAATGGAAGCGTTTGCAGCCGCATCCCCGCCAAGGCAGCCGGATGCTGTATAAGAACCGCTGGCCAGAAGGAGTTGAAAAAATGAAAAACAGTCATATCGGATCTTCACTCGATGATTTTTTAAAAGATGAAAACATCTATGAAGAAACCCAAGCCCAAGCAATTAAGGAAGTGATCGCCTGGCAATTGATTGAGGCAATGCGGCAGAAATCGATGTCCAAAACACGTATGGCTGCCCTGCTAAAAATCAGCCGGACTCAGATAGATCGCTTGCTTGATCCAGCCGCAGACGTTACTTTGTCCACATTGCAGCGCGCCGCGGCGCTGGTCGGGCGCAAAGTGCAAATTGACTTGATTTAAAATTCAAAGAAAACACCCAAAACGGAACGGCGTATACGGCAGAACAGGCGCATCAGGTGTGCGCGCGCTCGCTATTTTTAGCCTCCACAATTCTGCGACTGTTTCTCGAGTCCCATAGCAAGAGCAGGCCTACAGGAAATAGAACAACCTCCAGCAATATCACCACAACGACACTGTTGGCGAATTGCTTTGATGGGAAAGCAAAAATAATGAGAGGGCCAAAAATAAACGCATAAGCCAGCCATCTTGCGGCTTTTGACCTTTTTAATAATTTGTCTGCACCTCCAGCCATGTTCAAAATGATCTCGGACCTAGATACCCCGTCTTTTCTTGCCTTTAGGTATCCAGCATAAGAAATGATCGCTCTCGCTAATACAATAACTGTGGAAAGTACCGCAAGACAAGAACCTGCAGAAAACGACATCTTCGTTATCCTTTTCGTGACGTCCAACGCATTGATATGAAGAAAGAATTTCCTGCAGCGTATCGAAACTCACGATGAATATCAACCCTGTATGATCGCAGTTGGCCGATTTCAGCCAGCTATAATGATGGGCTGAACTAGACCTGATCTGACAGGCAGTATCAGGTCAAGTCTGAGCTAATACACTTAAGCACTACGCAGCCTGCGTCCGATCCCGTCCACTCGACTTTGCCAAATAGAGCGCGACATCGGCGGCGCTGATCAACGACGTTGCCGTATCGGCCTCAGTGACCGGTTCCAGCACATTGACGCCGGCGCTAATAGTAACAATGCCTTTCAAATTGCCGTCATGCCTGATTTCCAGTTCACGTATGGCTTGGCGTATTTCTTCCGCCACTTTGAGCGCGCCGGCGACATCGGTACTCGGCAGCAGCAACGCAAATTCTTCACCGCCGTAACGCGCCGCCAGATCGCCCGCGCGGCCCTCGCCTGCCTGAATTATTTTGCCGATCTGGCGCAGGCATTCGTCGCCGGCCAGATGGCCGTATATATCGTTATATTTCTTGAAGTAGTCCACATCGATCATGATGAGCGCCAGTGAACTGGCAGAACGCACGGCGCGACTCAATTCATTTTGCAGCACCGTGTCGAACTGGCGCCGGTTTGCCAATCCGGTCAGACCGTCCTGCATCGCCAGCTTTTCCAGCGTCCGATTCAAATCCAGCAATGCCTCCCCCGTGCGGCGCGCCTCTTCTTCCGCTTTGATACGCAAGTTAATCTGGTCGACCAGACGGAATCCGAGAAAGCCGAGCACGATCACGATAAAGGCGATCACCAATCCTTGCACCAGCGTGGCTTGGCGCCATGTGGCCAGAATTTCATCCTTCGATAACGCCGCGCTGACGAGCACCGGATAATGTTGCAAATGACTATAAGCAAGCAGCCGCACTACGCCGTCTATAGGCGATTTGGAAATGGCAGTGCCGCTTTCATTAAGGCGTGCGTAATTGGAGAACAACGGTGCGCTTGACATATCTTTGCCAATCGAATCGGGCTGCACCGGCCAACGTAGCAAGGTAATACCCCTGTTGAGCGCCAGTAGGATCGAACCATCATGGCCGATGTCATACTCGGCATAAAAATCATTGAAATAATCCAGTCGGATGGTCGCCAGCACAACGCCGGCAAAGTTTCCGTTGGCGTCGTTGAGACGTCGCGATATAGGAATGACCCAGATGTTGTCATCCGAGCGGATGCGAACGGGTACGCCGATGTACGGTCCCAGATCCGGGTGCGTTTTATGAAAAATAAAATACTCGCGCTCGGCGTTATTTCTGGTCGGATCGAATATGGCTCTTGAATTGGCCACAGCTCTGCCATCTTTATCGATGATAAACAGGGCATGCAATTCGGGAAGTTCCTCCACCCGCCTCACCATCAGCTTATGCAAACGTTCCAGCGCCTGCGGCGAGGCGCCATCGATGGCGAGGCGTTCGCTCAAACCGAACAGTGCCGTGTCGGCTTCTTTGAAGGCATCATCGGCATGCTGCGATAGCGAACGCGCCATGTTCTGGGTTGCCGTTTCCAGTTCATGCAACTGAACTTCATGGGCGTCCCAGGCGCTCCAGGCCGTAATTGCCGCCAAAATCAAACAGACCAGCAGTACGAAGAGTGTGGCGGCCACTGTTACCCGCGATTTGGAAAGACTTGCGGAATATGACTTGGCGGTAGGCATAAAACCCTGTGTGAGGTATCGATTGATGCATCGATTGATGCGATCGATTGAGGCAGTGGCAGCGCTTACGCCGGCTTGATCTGCTGCATTCTAAAGTAAGCGGGGCTTGGCTTAAATGCAGGTTCATCCAGTAGTAGCGATAAATATCCTGAACATCCCCCATAGGTGTACACTGCCAAAATTCAAAACGGAACACCTACAGTTCCTACCAGTTGCTTAGAGGGACATCTAACAACGTTTAGAACTCATTTCATCAATAGGCATAAGCGCGAATGGACTATTTGGCAGAATTGCTGCGTTGCGCCGCTTGCCCAGGGGACCACCCTGGGCTGTGCGACGCGCCTTGCACTTCAGCCAAATAGCCTCATTCGCACTTTTGCCTATTGATGAAACGAGTTCTAATAATTTTAATATTGCACCACCACAGGGGATACAGATGTCCAAAAACGACGACGCAGTGCGTCTAAGCGCATTAATTCGCAAATTCCACGCTGAGATTCTTGAAAACTGGCTCACGCATTTAAAATCGCAAGCGATACGCTTCGATGCCAACGCGGAAGAAGCCACCCGGCGCTATTGCACCAATTTTCTGGAGTTGCTGGCCAGAGCTGCGCAGTCCGGCGACATATCCGATATCGAAACACGCGAATGGGATGAGGTACGTCAACTTCTCACCGAGATTTCCCAGCAGCGCGCAAAACAAGGCTCGACCCCGAGCGAAACCGCAACCTTCGTCTTTTCGTTGAAGCAATCGCTGTTTCCGTCCATGCGCAAGGAACTGGTGCAGGAACCGGCGTTACTGGCCAACGATACCTGGGCGGTCACCACGCTGATGGATAAGCTCGGACTTTTCACGGTCGAGATATTCCAGAAAATCCGCGATCAGATCATTACGCGCCAGCAGCAGGAATTACTGGAACTCTCAACGCCCGTGGTCAAATTGTGGCAGAACATTCTGGCGCTGCCGTTGATCGGAACGCTCGATAGTGCGCGCACGCAAGTGGTCATGGAAAGCCTGCTGCAAAAGATCATCGAAACCGGCGCGGCCATCGCCATCATCGATATTACCGGCGTGCCGACCGTCGATACCCTGGTCGCGCAACATTTGCTCAAGACCATTGCCGCAGCGCGATTGATGGGGGCCGACTGCATTATCAGCGGCATCCGCCCGCAAATCGCGCAAACCATTGTGCATCTCGGCGTCAATCTGGAAGACGTGATTACCAAGGCGACCCTGGCCGATGCATTCTTAATTGCATTGGATCGCACCGGGGCGAAGATTGTGGCCAACGACGAGGTCTAAAACACATGGAACGCATCCCAATCTTACGCATGGGTAAGCTACTGCTGGTCACGATCCAGGTCGATATGCACGACCGCCTGGCCATGACGCTGCAGGACGACTTGACCAATCGTATTGTGAAAGATCAGGCCAAAGGCGTGCTGATCGACATCTCGGCGCTGGACGTTGTCGATTCTTTTATCGGCCGCATGATCAGTAACACTGCCGCCATGGCGCGGGTTCTGGATGCGCATACCGTGGTAGTGGGTATGCAGCCTGCCGTTGCCATTACCCTGGTCGAATTGGGGTTGGCGCTGACCGGCGTGAAAACTGCGCTGGATGTCGAAAAAGGCATTCTTCTTCTCGAAAGAAGCATCGCCCGATGATGATTGACGGCGCGCCTGCGCCCGCCTTTATTTCAACCCTCATCCCCGCAGCCGATGATGCAGCCGATCAGCAACAAGGACTGCTGCTGACATCCGATGAGCATGTGGTGGCTTTACGCAAACTCGTTCGTACCCTGGCGCTTGAAATCAAATTGAGTCTGCTGGACCAAACCAAGCTGATTACGGCGGCCAGCGAGCTGGCGCGCAATACATTGAAATATGGCGGCGGCGGCCTCGTCCAGACAGCAAAATTAACCAATGGTGCGCGACCCGGCATTGGACTTAGTTTTGTCGATACCGGTCCGGGCATCGCGGATGTGGAGCAAGCACTCACCGACGGTTTCAGTACCGGTGGCGGCCTTGGCCTCGGTCTCGGCGGCGCCAGACGTTTAGTCGATGAGTTTGAGATCTTAACCAAGATCGGTAAAGGGACGACGGTCACCATCATCAAATGGGGACATGTCTGAGGCAACGCTGATGAAGCGCCATGGGCGGCCAATTTACCGGTGGCTGTTGTGCGCAGTGAGGTAAAGAAGGGAGGTAGCCGAAGGCTGCCGGAATGACACGAACG
>DATMOE010000423.1:0-7613 GCA_035568435.1 Herbaspirillum sp.
GCTGCCCCGAGGACACCGCCGTTACGCAAGTTGTCGGCCCATAGCGCGATGGTTTTGTTGCGGGCGGCTTTCGGACCGGCGGTCGGCCCGCGCCATTCAAGGCCGGGACGGCTGGCTGCGGCAACGATCTGCTGGACTTCGGACCATTCTGCGGTTTTATCCGCCATCGGCGAGCGTGTTGGGCTGGCGGCGAATGCGGACGGTGCGCCAAGCTCCGCGCCGAATCCCAAGCAACCCAGCGCCACGCAAAAGCGCCGGCGGCGATCATTGGGACGATCGTCGTGCGTCATCTGCTCCAAGGTATCGCTGGCCCCAAGTACAGTCGGATCTTGCATCGAAGATTCCCCTGCTGCTATTTATTGTTCTGTAAGTACTAGCTGTCTGGGATTGTGCGGGAAATTATGCGTTTTGTGTTTAAAAAGCAGTGTTCTTTAGTCGTTGGCGTCTGAGGTGACCCTTCGACACGGCCTGCGGCCTGCTCAGGGCGAACGGGTTTTTTTGTGGGAATTTAGAAAAAACCCGTTCGTCCTGAGCCGTGGGTTTCCGATAGCCCTGAGCCTGTCGAAGGGAGGATCTCCACCGCAAGTAAAATTTAAAGAATTCTAAAGCCCAAGATAAGCCTGCTGCACCGCCGGATCGTTAATCAGCAAATCGGCCGGGCCGTCGCGCACGATATTGCCGGTTTCCATGACGTAGCCGTGATCGGCGCCGGACAGCGCCAACTGGACATCCTGCTCCACCAGCAGTACGGTCACGCCATCGCGCTGGATGGCGGCCAGTACTTCCATCAACTGCTCGACCACCACCGGCGCCAGCCCCAAACTCATTTCATCGACCATCATCAATACCGGCGCAGCCATCAATGCACGCGCCATGGCGCACATCTGCTGTTCGCCGCCGGACATGCTGCCGGCCAGTTGGCGGCGGCGTTCCGAGAGGCGCGGAAACATGGCGTACATTTTGTCCAGATCGCGTGCAACGGCGGCTTTATCTGCGCGCCGATAAGCACCCATCAGCAAGTTATCCTGCACCGTCATGCGATCGAATAACTGGCGGCCTTCCGGCACCTGCACCAAGCCCAGACCGAAGACCTGATCCGACGTCAAACCGTTCAGCTCCCGGCCATTCAACAAAATGCTGCCGGTGCTGGGCAGCATGCGCGATAGGGCGCGCAGCAGCGTGGTCTTGCCGGCACCGTTGCTGCCGACCAATGCGACCATTTCAGCCGGGAAAATTTCAAGCGCAATTCCGTGCAGCACCGGCATTTCGCCATAGCCTGCGCCTAGATTCTGAATTGTCAGCAAAGGGGTGCGGCCGTTGGTGTTGGCATTGGCGCGGCTCATGATCGTTTCTTTCCCAGATAAGCTTGTACGACGATCGGATTGGCCAATACTTCATCCGGCGTGCCGTCGGCAATTTTTTCCCCGTGATGCAGCACCAGCAAGCGATCCGACACACTTTTAATGGCTTTGATGACGTGCTCGATGACCAGAATGCTGATGCCCTGGGTCCGCACTTTGAGGATGATATCGATCACTTCCTCGATTTCGACATGGTTCAAGCCAGCCATGACTTCATCGCATAACAAAATCTTGGGCTGCATCGCCAGCGCCTTGGCCAGTTCCAAACGCTTACGGCCCGGTCCGCCCAGTTCATCGGCGCGCTGAGCGATGAATTTACCCAGGCCGACAAATTCCAGGCATTCACGCGCCTGTTCACGCGCCAGCGTCAATTTGGCCTGGCCGCCACCGCGTCCGAACAGCGCGCCCACGGCGACGTTGTCCAATACCGACAGGCCGGGAAACGGATGCATGATCTGGAACGTACGCCCGATGCCCAGATGTGCGCGGCGGAAGGCCGGCATTCCGGTGATCGGTTTGTCCTGAAACAATATCTCGCCCTGGCTCGGCGGCAGCGTGCCGCTGATCAAGCTGATGAGGGTGGTTTTGCCGGCGCCGTTGGGGCCGATCAAGCCCAGGATTTCGCCCGGCGCCAGCGAAAAGCTGACGTCGTTGACGGCGATCAATCCCGCAAAGCGCCGGGTGACATGGCGCACTTCCAAAATAGCGCTCATAGACGATGCGCCCGAATATTTTCAATGAAGTAACGCCAGCCGGTTTTGCGGAAACGCCGCATCATATCGGCCAATCCACGCGGCATGATGACGACCGCCGCGACAATCACGAGGCCGAAGAACAAGCCGGCAATGCTGGTGACTTCGCTCGACAGGAATTCGGAAATGGCCGACAGCGAAAACGCGCCGACAATCGGCCCGAAGATGGTACCGGGACCGCCGAACACAGCCATGATGATCATTTTGACGTTGAGGCTGATATCGAAGGCGCTGTCTGGATCGAGAAAGGTAATCCAGTAAGCATGAATGCCGCCGGCCAGCGCACTGAAAATGCCGGAAAGCGTAAACGCGATCACTTTATACAAGGTCGTATTAACACCCATGACGGCCGCGCCTTCTTCATTTTCCCGGATCGCAATCAGACCGAAACCGAAGCGGCTGCGCGTCAGCCAGAAAATGGTCAGCGTCGCAATCACCAGCAGGCCGAGCGACAATTCATAGAACAGCGGATCGTTATTCAAGGGCGGCAACACCAGGCCGATGTTCTGACCGGCCAGTTGCACATTGGAGACAATCGCGGTCATGACCTGCGATAAGGCCAAGGTGGCGATGGCAAAATAATGCCCTTTGAGCCGCAGCACGGGAATTCCCAGCAGCACCGCAAAAACGATCGCCAGCAGCACCCCGAACACCATGCCGACGCCGAACGGCAAATGCCATTGCACCATCGCAATGGCCACGCCGTAGCTGCCCAAGCCGTAAAACACCGAATTGCCGAACGAAGCGTAGCCGGCATAGCCGCCGATGATGTTCCAGCCTTGCGCCAGCACCGCCAGCAAAAGCGCGTTGATGCCGAACTGAATCAGAATGTCCGAACCGTACCAGGGAACGCCGGCCAGTACTAAAAATGCCATCAGAATTGCAACGCTATGCCATGCCTTCATGCGGTTTTCCCCAACAGCCCGCTGGGCTTGACGATCAATACCAGCGCGAGGATGCCGAAGCTGGCGACATTGGCGAAGGTTTGTCCGATATATAAAGTCGTCAGCGCTTCGACGATACCGAGGAACAGCCCGCCGACGATGACGCCGAGCGGATTATCCAGGCCGCCGATAATCGAGATCGCAAACGATTTGGCGGTGAGCGAGGCGCCGATATACGGATTGATTTGCGACACCGTTCCGTACAGCGTGCCGGACGCACCGGCCAAGGCGATGCCCAAAGCAAACGTCATCGCATACAGATGACGCGGCTCGACGCCATAGAGCCGCGCCGCCACCAGGTTTTGCGCGGTGGCGCGAATGGCGCGGCCGAGCCGGGTATGCAGCAGAAACACCCACATGCCGACCGTCAGCACGATCGCCACGCCGAATGCCGCCAGCCGCGCCACCGGAAACACCACGCTGCCGAGCATCAGACTATTACCCGCATACGGTGGATTGATGGTGCGGAAATCGGCGGAGAACACGATTTGCGCCATATAAGTCAGCACCACTTCCAGCCCGAAGGTCAGGAGCAGCGTATTGAACATCGGCGCGCGGACGATCAAATTGAGCAGGCCGCGCTGCAATGCATAGCCGAGGGCGAACATCACGACAGCGGTGATCGGCAAGCCGAGAAAGGGATCGATATGCAGATAGGTATAGAGATACCAGGAAGCGTAGGCGCCCAGCATAATAAATGCGCCATGCGCCAGATTGACGATATTGAGCACGCCCCAGACCAGGGCCAGCCCCAACGCCATGACAGCGTACAGACCGCCCTGCAGCGTACCGTTGACGATGATTTGCGCAAACAGATTCATCAGATGTCCTGCTCAGCGAGCTCAGTGGAACTCAGCGGGCATTCCAGGCGGGCATCGGATATTTGGGTTGTTTGATAAATCCTTTGGCGTCGTAGATTTCGGCCAGGTTATCGCCTTGCACCTGAATCACAATCTGCGGCAATTCGATTTGTCCTTGCGCATTGAAGGCGATCGGTCCGTACAGGCTATCGAATTTCACCTTGGCCAATGCATCGCGCACCTTCTGCGGATCGGTGCTGCCGGCGTCTTCCATGGCTTTGACCAGTGCTTCGACATCGGCGACGCCGGAGGCGGCATGGTAATCCGGGGTGTAACCGAATTTAGCCTGATATTGCTTGGCGAATTGCTCGGCATCGCCGAACCAGCGATCCTTCAGGGACGCACTGGGCAGCCAGGCGGTCATGCCGTAGGCATAATCGGCATCCTTGCCGAGCGCTTTACGGAAGTCTTCACTGGGCACGCCGACGGTGAACGAATACAGTTTCGGCGCCACCGCCAGGCTCTTGGCCTGCCGCACGAAGTTCAGGATTTCCGTTTCATGACCGGCCACCAGCACCACCTCGACATTGAGGCTTTTGATTTGGGACAACAGCGAATTGAAATCGGTGGCATTGGTGCTATAGCGCTCATCCATGACGACGTTCGCGCCGGCTTGTTTCAACAGCGGCCGGGTGCCTTCGGCGACCGATACATCGAAGGCATCGTCGGCATACAGCAGGGCGACGCTTTTCGGCGCCGGCTTCAACTGCTTGAGCATCTCGACGGTGCTGCCGAAATAATTACTGGCCGGCGCCAGGGTGCCGAAAATGTATTTGAAATTACGCGCAAAAATCTGGTCCGATGCGCCGCCGCCTTGCACCATCGGCACCTTGTATTTTTCCGACACGGCCGAATCGGCCAGCGCGAAGTTGCTGGCGAACGGCCCCAGCAACAAATTGACTTTGTCTTGCGAAACCAGTTGGGTATATTGACGAACGCTCAGATTGACATCCGATTGGTTGTCATAGAGCTTGAGAGCCAGCTTATGCGATTTGCCGCCGATTTTTACGCCGCCGGCAGCATTGATTTTCTCGATGGCGAATTCATAGGCATCCCGGTAATAACGCCCGGTATTGGCCACGGGGCCGGTCAACTGCACCGACGCGCCGAGCGTGATTTCCTGCGCCCAAGCAACACCTGCGGGAACGGCTAGGGCAAGAACGGCGAGAAGACTGGATAAAAAGGACGGAAGGGACGGAAAAGATGGAAAGGACGGCAACAGGAAACGCGAACGATTAGGCGACATGACGTATGCTTTCTTATAATAGTTAGAAATAGCAATGCAGTGCTTCCTTGACTCCGAGGCGTGAGCTTACTCCGCAGATTAGCTGATTGCAAACCTAAGAACGCTTGCCGTTAAAATAATTCCACGCACCTCTGTAATCGATAAACGAGTACACATCATGAATAGAAAACATTCGACCATTCAAATTTTCCTGCGCCGCTTGGGCGTTTTCATCTTGTGCGCAGGTCTGGTGGCGACCTGTCTGATTTACTGGTCGGCCGACGAGGCGAGCCGTGTAACGGGTTACAGCATCGTCGGCGGCAACACCTATGCGAACATCGATATGGGCTCTAAAAGCGATCGTTTGGAGGTGCAGCGTTACGGCGGAACCAGTGCTGTGATCGTGCATAACTTCAATCACTGGCTGTGGAGCCTGTGGCATGGCAAACGATTGGCGTTCACCGTGGGGGGCATTGCAATCTTGTTGGCTTATGCCTGTTTCTGGACTGCCAATGAGATCGACGAGCAATTGAACGATCACCCGCCGGGTTGGCCTCTTAAAGTGTGCCACGCAACAACGAACGACACGATCGCGCAGCCGGCGATCCCGGCCACCATCGGCCGGGCGGTGCCGTCCACAAACAGATCATCGAGCGCGATCACCGCCGCGCCCGTCACGAATTGCAGCGTTCCCATCAGCGCCGAGGCGGTGCCGGCAATCGCGCCATGTTCCTCCAAAGCCAGCACGGCAGTGGTCGGCACCACCAGACCGAGAAAGCCGTAGCCGATAAACAGCAGTGCCAACATGACATTCAGATGATCGTTGCCGAGCAGATTAAGGACCAGCAGCAGCGTCAATATCGCGGCATAACCGGTGACGGCAACGCGCACCATCGGCACCAGTCCGAAACGCACGCCCAGACGTCCGGTAAATTGCGAAACGCCGATAAAGGCTGCGGCATTGGCTGAAAAAGCCAGGCTGAATTGACGTGGCGTGAAGCCGTAATGGTCGATCAACACAAATGAAGAGTTGGCCAGATAGGCGAAGAAACTGGAAATACCGAAGGCGCCGATGAATACCAGCCCGAGAAAATGACGATCGCGCAGCAGCAAGCCATAAGCTTTGAGCGCGCTGCGCACATCGCTTTGCGCCCGTTCGCTGGCGTGCCGTGTCTCGCGCAGGCTGGTAAAGAGCAGCGCCAGCGCCATGGCCGCGGCGATGGCGACAGTCCAGAACACACTGCGCCAACCGGCCCATTCGATCAACAGACTGCCGGTGAGCGGCGCCAGAATCGGCGACACACTGAACACCAGCATCAGCAGCGACATCAAGCGCGTGGCGTCGGTGCCGGTGTGCAGATCGCGCACCACTGCACGCGGCACCACCATGCCGGCGCTGGCGCCCAATCCTTGCAGCAGGCGCAGCGCGATCAGGGTATGCACGTTCGGCGCCAGCGCACAGCCGATACTGCTGAGAGCAAACAGCACCAGGCCGAAGTAGAGCGGCGGCTTGCGTCCAAACATATCCGATAGGGGGCCGTAGATCATTTGACCGATGCCCAGCGAGATGAAAAATGCCATCAAACTGGCCTGAACCGCTTCCGGCGATGCGCCTAGCGTGTGGCCGATGGAGGGCAAAGCAGGCAGGTACATATCGATGGCAAAAGGGCCGATGGCCGACAACAAACCGAGTACGAGTGCGTTCTTCAGGAAATTCGAATTCATTGATTTATTTCTTTTGATTCAGGGTGTTATGGTGTTTTGTTAAACCAAAATATTTAATTGAGCGTCGTTCAATTAAATATTTTTGATTGCTTGATAAATTAATAGTCAATTAAATCAATTAATTAAGTAATTTATTTAAAGTTAAGTGTGATTCTTATTTGGGTAATTCTTTAGCGTGTCGCCACGATAAATAATCGTGGGAACGGCAGCAAAACCGTGCCATCGGACAATGCCGGATAAGCCTGCGCGATAGCCGCTGTATAGCGATCGAGATAGACGGCGCGCTCACCCTCATTGAGCGGAGCGAGAAACGGACGCAGGCCGCTGCCCTTGAACCACTCCACCACAGCCGCGGCGCTAGCGAGCGGATGGTAATAAGTCGTTTGCCATACATCGAGCTTGCTGCAGCTAGACTGCAATGCCCGGTAATACCAGTGTGCGTCATGTCTGGCCGTTCTCAATTGCACTGCTTCAATCAGTTTCTCGGCCCATGGCCCATCCGCGGCTATTTCGCGCATCAGAAGATGGGCCGGCTCGTCAAGATTAACCGGTATCTGAACGGCAAGACTGCCGCCCGGAGCGAGTTTGGCTTGCAGCACCGGCAGCAGCGTGTCGTGATTTGGCAGCCACTGCAAAACGGCGTTGGCCAGAATCACATCGAACGGGCCAGGGTCGTTCCATTCACTGATATCGGCCAGCTCGAAGCTAACCTCGGGCAAGCGCTTTTTGGCTGCCGCGATCATGTC
>DATMOE010000424.1:0-18477 GCA_035568435.1 Herbaspirillum sp.
ACATTGATGTCGGTGGCCTGGTTGAACGTCACCGTATCGACTTTCTTGCCTTGAATAATGTCCTGCGCCTGACGCGAAGTGCCGGCAAACGATTGATCGATTTTCAGATCCTGCCCGGTCTTGGCTTTCCAGTCGGCAACGAAGCGCGGATTGATCGCCGCGAACAGCTCGCGCGCCACGTCATAGGATGCATTGAGCAACGGTTTTTCCTGCGCCTGCGCAGGGATCGACACGGCCGTCAGCAAAGCCAAAGCCGCCAGCGCACCCGCAAGGATGAATTTCTTCAACATTAAGCTACCCCTTGATATATTGCTATTTGACTATTGTGGATGTTACAGAGACCGCAACTTGCTACGGCGTAAGAATGTAACAAACATGCATTAGCAGTCAAACGACAAATTCGAGGTTTGCTTATGCAGTTTTCAAATAATGAACGCTGCTTTCATATAAAGCGGCAATCATGTCCGATTGCGTCAATATCCCTACCAGGCGGCCTTCCGCGTCGATGACCGGCAACTGATGCAAACCGGCATCCGACATCGCCGGCACCAGCTCCGCCACCGGTTTATCGACCGCGGCCAGTTTGACATCGGTCGTCATGATTTTCCCGACGATATTACTATGGCGATCCAGTTCGGCATGCATCAGAAAATCCGTTTTAGTGACAATGCCGATGACGCGCCGCGCCCGGTCGATGACCGGCAGCGCGCTCAGCTTGTGTTGGCGCATTAAAGCCCAGGCTGCATCGAGGGTCGTGCCGAATTCGGCGCTGACCACATCGCGCGACATCACGCTGCCGCAGGTGATGGCGCCGAAGCGCCGTTGATAAGCGTGCATTTCGGTCTGCGTCAAAATAGTCTGCAAATCCGCGCGGCTGATATCGATCACTTCGTTATACGTTTTCAGTACGGCGTCCAGATCGTCGGCGCTGAAGCCCAGCCGCGAGGTCGGCATCGCGTCGGCGGTGGCGTGTTCACCACGCCCTTTACCGCTCCCTGCGGCCGGTATGCCACGCGGATAACGGTGGCCGGTGACATTGTGGAAAATCAGCGCCGCAATCAACAGCAAGATCGAATTGAGCGCTACCGGCATCAATACGAAGTGGTATCCCATCGCATGAATCGCCGGTCCGCCCAGCACGGCTGTCAGCGCCACGGCCCCGCTGGGGGCATGCAAACAGCGCAGCCAGAACATGCCGCCGATGGCCAGCGAGCCGGCCAGCGCAGCGCCAAGCAGCGGATCGGACACCAGTTTGCCGCACGTCACGCCGACAATTGCCGCACAGATATTGCCGCCGATAATCGGCCACGGTTGCGCCAGCGGACTGTCCGGCGCCCCAAACAGCAACACCGAGGAAGCGCCCATCGGCGCGATCAGCCAGGCCGCGCCGAGCGAGTCGCCGACAGTCAAATGGGTCACCAAGCCTGTCATGAACAGACCGAACAACGCGCCGGCACAGCGGCGCATCCGCTCAAAACGATTGACCGTTCCGCTGGGCGGCAAGAATCCGCGCAGCCAGTCCACAAATTGTTGGTTCATGCCATCCCTAGTGCAAAAGGCGGCAAGAATACCGCACCGAAGAAAAAAATGCCTTGACCGCCATCAGCGTCAGGAAATTAGCGAAATACGGCTTTTTAGCCCGAACTCCAGACCAAGCCCTGCTGTCTTCTATAGAGACCGTCAAATCGATTACCGATGGCGGCTTGCCAATCAGAAAGATGCCGTTGCGCTCATCCTTTCTGCGGTAATGGCGTTTTTGGCTTATAAATATAGCCATCTTCAATCTTCTGCCGTATCGATTCACCTGTTACCTTTGGGAAATAAATACCCGCATGTCATCGCCCATCCTCAGCCAGGAACCCGCCAATCCCCCCGAGGTTCACTTGAACACCGGGCGCTGGATCGCCGCCAAGCCCTGGCTGGTCGGCGTAGGATTGCTCTTGATCGGCGCATTGATTTTCAATGCCCTGCACAAAGTGCTGCGCGAAGTGCAATACCACGACATCCTGCACACCATGCGGCACACGCCCAATCTCAGCATCGCGCTCGCCTTGCTGTGTACCGCCATCAGTTATCTGGCGCTGACCGGTTACGATGCTTCCAGCCTGCGCTATGTCGGCGCCAAGGTGAAATGGTCCACCATCGGCTTGACCTCGTTCATCGCTTACGCGCTCGGCAACACCATCGGTCTGGGCGTATTGACCGGCGGCACGGTGCGCATGCGCCTGTATACCGCCGCTGGCGTCGAAGCCACACAGGTGGCCAAGGCCATCGCCTTCAATGCCGGGGCCTTCGGTCTGGGCATGACCACTTTCGGCGCCGCCGGATTGCTGTGGGGTGCGCCGAATGTCGCCGGCATGCTGCATATCCATCCGCTGTTGCTGCAACTATTGGCCGGCCTGACGCTGCTGGGCATCGCGGCGCTGATCGCGCTTTGCATGCGGCGCCGCAGCCTGCTGCTGTTCGGACGCTGGACCATACCGTTGCCGGAAGGCCGGCTGGCGATACGCCAATTACTGATTTCCGCGCTCGACCTCGCCGCCGCTGCCGCCACGCTGTGGGTGCTGCTGCCGAACCATGGCATGCCGCTGCCGGCTTTCGTCGCGTTTTACGCCATTGCCATCGCGCTCGGCGTGATCAGCCATGTGCCCGGCGGCCTGGGCGTATTCGAAGCGGTGATCCTGGTGGCCTGGGGCCCATATGCGCCGGCAGGGGAAATCGCCGGTGCGCTGGTGATGTACCGCCTGATTTATTTCCTGGTGCCGCTGCTGATTGCCGCCACGCTGCTGGCCGGTTTCGAAATGCGCTCGACCGTGCTGGCGCCGATTGCACGCGCTGCCGTGCGCCTGACGCCGGGATTGATGTCGGCACTGGTGCTGGTGACCGGCATCATGCTGCTGATCTCGGGCGTCACGCCGATGACCCACTCCGCCGAACGGCTGCTGCGCACGACGGTGCCGCTGTTTGCGGTTGAGATCTCGCACATGATCGGCAGCATTGCCGGCCTGGCCATGCTGTTTGTCGCCCGCGGCCTGCTGCATAAGCTGGATGCCGCCTGGTGGGCCGCGCTGGTGCTGACCATCATCGCCGGCATCTTGGCGCTGCCCAAAGGCATTGCGGTATCCGAAATGGTGGAGCTGAGTTTTCTGACCGGGTTGCTGGTGGTCTCGCGCAAACAATTCAACCGCCAATCCTCGCTGTTCGCACAAACCTTCGAAGCCGGCTGGCTGCTGGCGGTCGCCAGCGTGATTGCGGGCTGCGCCGGGATTCTGTTCTTCGTTTATCAGCACGTCGCTTATGACAACCTGATGTGGTGGCAATTTGCGTTCGACGATTATGCGCCCCGCGCCATGCGCACCTTGCTGGTGGTGGCGACCCTGGGCATGGCCGTGGGCCTGCGGCAATTGTTGCGCAAACCCACCGGCAGAGCCGACAAACCGGAACCGCAGGAATTGGAACAAGCGCGGCAAGTCGTGCATACGCAGCAGGCTGCCGATGCTTGCCTGGCGCTGATGGGCGATAAAAGCCTGTTGTTTTCGAGCTCCGGCAAATCGTTCATCATGTACGCCAAACAAGGGCGCTCATGGATTGCCTTGGCGGACCCGGTCGGCGCACAGCAGGAGTGGCCGGAGCTGATCTGGAACTTCATTGAAATGGTCTATGCCCACGGCGGACGCGCCGCTTTTTACAAAGTGCGTCCGCAAACCCTGCCGCTGTATCTGGATGCTGGCCTGCGCGCCTATAAACTGGGCGAAGAAGCGTATGTCAATCTGCCTGATTTCAGCCTGCAGGGACCACGCCGCGCCAACCTGCGCCATGGCGTGGCGCGCGGCGAGCGCGAAGGACTGAGCTTTGAGGTCGTGGCGCCGGCGCACATACCGGACATCCTGCCGCAAATCCGCGCCATCTCCAACGCTTGGCTGCTGATGCATCGGACCCGCGAAAAGAGCTTTTCACTGGGCTCTTTTAAAGAGCCGTACATCTTGCAGCAACCGATCGCGGTGGTCAGAAAAGGCAAGCACATCGTCGCGTTCGCCACGCTGATGGCGCCGGATGTGTTGCGCATCGAAGCGGCGATCGATCTGATGCGTCAACAGCCCGAAGCGCCGCCCGGCACCATGGATTTTCTGTTTACCAATATGATGCTGTATTGCCAGGCGCAGGGTTATCAGCGTTTCAGTCTGGGCATGGCGCCGATGTCGGGCATGGAACAGCATCAGTTGGCGTCGCGCTGGCATCGTTTCGGACGCATGATGTTCCAACATGGCGAACGTTTTTATAATTTCCGCGGCTTGCGCAGTTTCAAGGACAAGTTCGACCCGGAATGGGAAGCGCGTTACCTGATCGCCGAGGGCGGCCTGGCGCCGCTATTTACATTTTCAGACGTCGCCGCATTGATTAATGGCGGTCTTGGCGGCTTCAAAGGGGCAATCAGCAAATGAAACGATTTTTAGGCAGCGCCGCGGCGGCACTGGCGGCGGCATGCATGGGCGCCTGTCTGCTGCTCGTCACTGGCGCGACCAGCGCGCGCGACGACACCCTCTCGCACGGCAAATTCCAGAACGTCAGAATTTATAAACCGAAGGGGCAAGTCGAGGGCGTAGTGCTGCTGCTGTCGGACGAGCAAGGCTGGGACAAACGCGATGCGCAATTAGCGCGGGCGCTGACCGAACAAGGCGCGCTGGTGGCCGGCATCAATACCCGGCAATTGCTGGCAAAACTGGATGCCGATGACGGCGCTTGCGTGTTCCCGGACGGCGATCTGGAAAATCTCAGCCGCTTTTTGCAAGCCTATGAAAAGTTGCCTGGCTATACAGTGCCGGTACTGGCTGGGGAAGGCGCCGGCGCAGCGCTGGCTTATACGGTGGTGGCCGGCACCAGCGCCGATATTTTTTCGGGTCTGCTGACTTTCGATTTCTGCCCGGAACTGGCATTGCGCAAACCCTTGTGCAAAGGCGCCGGCGTCAATTTCAAGGCACGTCCGCAAGCCAATACCGGCATCGATCTGTTGCCGGCCAAAAAGCTGCGTTTTCCCTGGATCGCGCTGCAGCATCGCACCGATACCGAACTACCGGGCGCAGCTGTCGCATTTCCCGCCTGCCACACGCGCGTGGCGCAGGCATTCATCTCCAGCGTGGCAGGCAGCCAATTACAATTGCTGCCGCAGCCTTCCGAAAATCCGTTGGCCGGCGATGGCGTCTTTGCGCAATGGCATGCGGCTTATCAACGTCTGAATGTGCGCAGCACACCGGCGCCGGCGGCGATTCCGCCAGCCGTGCATGACTTGCCGATCGTCGAAGTGCCTGCCACCGGCCGCAATGACAACATCGGCGACCAGACCATGGCGGTGTTCCTGAGCGGCGATGGCGGCTGGGCCGGCATCGATCGCGAGATCGGCGACGCGTTTGCCAAAAACGGGGTGCCGGTGATCGGCCTGGATTCGCTGCGTTATTTCTGGGACGTGCGCACGCCGGCATCGACCGCCGCCGATGTTGCGCGTCTGATGGCCTTTTACATGGCGCACTGGCATAAAACAAAAGTCATTCTGGTCGGCTATTCGCAAGGCGCGGATGTCTTGCCGTTTGTCGTCAATCGTCTGTCGGCCGAGACGCGCGACGCGATTGCGCTGACGGCCATGCTGGGGCCGGGACGCAAAGCCGATTTCCAGTTCCGGCTCAGCAACTGGATCAAAAATAGTAGCGATGGCCTGCCGATACCACCGGAGATCGAGAGGCTGGGATTGGGCAGCGGCAAATTCCTTTGCGTGTTCGGCTCGGAAGAAACCGATTCCGGCTGCCCCGCTACCGATGCAGGAACGATCAAGTCCCTCAAATTGAAAGGCGGCCATCATTTCGATGGCGATAACGCCGGCTTGGCACAACGGATTTTGAATGCGGCGCGTTAGGGCGTGTTTAAGACGGCTCTTAAATATTGCGTGCTGGATCAGCGTCTGCTCCAGCATCAGCCTGTGTGAAAAATGCGCTGTGCAAAATAAAACGCACTGATCTGATCTTGGCGCTTTCAAAGCATTTATGACGCTTATAGACTTTCGAGACGTCAACATTGCGGATTGCCGATATGCCAATTACTTTACCTCTCAATATCCCGAATGCCCCCACTGCCTTCTTGCCTTGCGAACCTGCCGCCGCGCCGATGTCGCCAGACTGGCAGATCTTGCGAAAACATCCTGGCCAGCTGGACGTTAGCGCCAACATCGCAGGAGAGCATAAGCCATTGACGATTCACCCCGGCTTCCTGTCCGAATATGGCAAGCGGCTCACGCCGGAACAGTTAATGCCTATGGCCCGAGCGATCAATGCGTTCACTGGAAAACGCGATATCGTTGAGGTCAACGCAAGTAAATATGGCGGCGATTTCAAAGTGCGCCAGGACGAATCCGGCGGTGAGTTGCATGTTATCTACGACTGTCAACATGATGACAATAGCGACAGCCGCCGGATTACTTCGATCATCATCAACGCCACCGCGGACGAAACGATTGCGCACTTGGGCAAACACCACAGTTCGCCCGCAATCCTCTTGAAGAGTTTTAATCGCTATGCGAATTGGTCGGAACAAAGCGCGTGGCATGCACACGCCCCTGCTGCAACAGGCAAGCGCCAGGCGTATCTGGCGCAATTGAAAATATGGAAATGGAACGGCGATTTCCGTATTGAAAATCGCCGGGACGTCGCCAAACAAATCAAAGACTATCTGAATAACGCAGTAAGCGAAGAATTGCACTTGTGCAATTTAAAGATGTTCAACATGCCCCCATTGCCGCCCACGGTCTCGGGACTCACGCTCAAGGACTCCACGCTGGCAGAGCCATGCACTCTGCCTCCCGTGTCGCGGCTCCATCTGTTCGACGTCAAACTGAAGGGGTCGTTTACAGTGCCTCCTACGGTATCGGCGTTCACGATGTCCGAAATCAAAGGCAAAGGAGAAATGATCCTATCGGAAGGGCTGAAAGATTTAATCATTCAGTACAGCAGCGAGTGCCCACTACCAGAGCTGCCGGCATCGCTGGAACTGCTCACGCTACGCAACAACTGTCTGAACGATTGCGATTTTCCCGATCTGTCTTCGCTACCGAGGCTTAGGCATCTCGATTTCTCCGAGAACGAATTAACCACTGTGCCGGAGAGTGTCCTGAAGCTCGGCGCTGAGTGCACCGTCTTTTTGGCAGGCAACCGGCTTACTTCTACCGTGATCGCTGCGTTTGAAAAAAAGATGAGGGCGGCTGATTACAAAGGGCCCATCGTGGCTTTTAACTACAGCGATAACGATCACGCGGGTAGTGAGGTCGGATTGTTGCAAAGACGGCTGAGTTAAGGAAGCACTGATTAAGTCAGGAGTTCCGATTAAGTGTCGCTGAGTGGGGCAGTCTAAGTCGTGTCCGGTGTCTATTGTTATTCGACGAATGCTGTAGTAGTTGCGATCTGACAGTCGCCCGGTTTGCCGTATGTAGCTGTCAGTCAGCAACCTTTCACCATTTTAAAGAACGGGCAAAGGATAAGACTTCAGAAAGTGTTTTCTCTCGACCTGTTTGGGATGATGTAGGCTCACACTCTAATCTTGAATAAACAAGTTTTAAATTTTGGGCTGTCACCAAAGAATTTTTAAATTCACTCGGTGCCATCAAGCTTTTTTCAAAATCTAAGCTGAGTTGGTCTTCTGGAGTATTTTTCATAATATAAAATATCCGGTATATGTTCGAGTGCATTAATATTGCTTAAGAATAAGTTAGCTACAAGCCGTGGTCAATGCAAATTACAATTGCCACAATGACAATCAATCCCAGAGCAATTTCTTCCTCGGAAGGAGTGTGCACGTTATACAGCACGTTTCACCGCCGGCAAAGTTAGATTTAAATGCTGAATTACTTTTGCTTCAAATTTTCGGTAGTCATCCAAATATTCCCCAACCGACTTTGGCGCATCAATTGGAATGATTGAGATTACACGGCCAGTTTTTTCATCTTTACGTTTTCCCATTTTGAAAAAATGCAGGTACTGCCTAGGAGAGATACCTTCAAAATGGATAAATTTAACTAAACTAGTTGCGGGTGTTGACCCTGTAGAGTCCTTCTCCGGCTCGTCATCCTCAACCTCAAACGCAATTGCATCGTCATGTAATTTTTGCGCCAGACTTTTCTCATATGGCTCAATGTAATACACCTTCGTAATACCGGCGGCGACAATATGGCGCGCGCAGCTATGACAAGGAAATGTGGTCGTGTATAAGGTCGAACCAGCTATTCCAGGCGTACCGACTCTCGCGAGCGAGATAATTGCGTCCATCTCTGCATGAACTGCTCTAGAAAACTCAATTAGGTCCTTAATATGAGAAGCTTTATATATCGTTTCCAAGACGATATTTAATGAGTCCTCATCGATAAGACGATCTTTTGAATTGTTTTTCTTGAGATCTCTTAATGTTTTTCCGATACCGTCTTTTAAGGATTCTTTCTCGCGGTCGTTAAAACAAATTTGCTCCTCTCTATGCACGCACCTTCTGTCTTTAGTTTGATCTTCCGATGTGTATAGTCCGCCCATGGCTTTTGGAACATCATTGCATCCTGTCGATACAATCTTTCCAGACTTATCAGAAATCGCAGCGCCAACTTGTCTGGATAGGCATGCGGACTTCAACCCTGCAGCATACGCAACATACATGCCGTACTCCTGAGCAGTCGGGGTCACGCCATTTTCATGGTGTAGCAAATTAAGGAAGCGTTTTAGCTTTCGATTTAACGAAGGCATAGTCCCCTGATCGCTGCTTATGAAAAAGTCCGCCATTTGCAACGCTTTATCGAGTTGTTGCCCATTACTATCTTCTTGGCGGCGGTCCCGCTCTATCAACATTGAGATATCACTAGGATCAATTTTGTCACTTGTAGTCAGCCGAGCTTTCCGTTTCTCGAAAATACTAATAACACCAATTAAGTGGAATAAATTTCCGTAAACTTTCCTCAGCATCGACACTTCATCAGGGTGTTTAATTTGGTCTATTAAATAGGCAGTTCGCTTGGGCACATAATCAGAAAGTGCGCCCGTAAAAGCAGCTTTTTCAGCTTGAGTTCCCCGCTGCAATGCAATGTCCTGCATTGCACAAGCCGCTAGGATAGAGCCCTCTTTTTTTCGGAGTTCGTTGCCACCATCTTGTAACTTTAATATACGAAGAGTTTTATCAGAAGTATTTTCGTAATTGGCAGATTCAAGTTTGATGGCGCCCTCATCGATACTTGTCTGGATAAATTTACTCAGTTTTATGATGTGTACTTCATAACCTATGGTTTCTAAAATTCGTTTTGATTCGTGAATCGCCAACGAAATTCCACATCCAATGGGTCCAGCGAACGCCAAGATCAGTTCTTGTGAACTTCGTTTATCCAGCGCGACATTAATTGCATCATCATTTGAATTGTCACTAGACGCATTTATTTTGCCAATTGGAACTCGTTCTTTTTGAAGTGGTTCACCCAATTTAATCTCCCTAAAAAGGCCGGATATGTATCGTTGCGATGCGAAGGTTCCCTTGTTCTGGACCACAGCTTAAACCTTGTCTGGAAAATTTGGCCGCTCACGAGACTTAATCAGAGCTTCCTTAAGCATGTTCCGATAAGTCTCTTATCTGGACTTCATCCAGCGCGTCGCGGCCTCCGCCGGCAGCGGCCGCGACACATAATAGCCCTGCGCCACATCGCAACCCAGCAAGGCCAGGCGCTGCATGGTCGCTTCGTCTTCTATGCCTTCGGCGGTTACTTTCAAACCCACCGTATGCGCCAACGCGATAATCGCGCTGACGATGGCCCGGGCGTCATCGCTGTGCGCCATCTCGGTCACGAAAGAACGATCGATCTTCAGGCTGTCGACCGGCAGCTTTTGCAAATACGCCAACGATGAATAACCGGTGCCGAAGTCGTCGATGGAAACGGTCACGCCGAGCTCGTGCAGGCGGGTCAACACATCCAGCGAACGCACCGGGTCGGCCATGATCGAGCTTTCCGTCAGTTCCAGTTCCAGATAGAACGCCGGCAATGCATGCTGCGCCAGAATCTGCTGCACCCGATCCACCAACCCGACATCGAGCAGATTGCGCATCGATACATTGACCGCCATCGTGACGTAATCGCCCAACGCATGCCATTGCTTGCATTGCGCCACCGCGGTTTCGATGACCCAGGCGGTCAACGGATGAATCAGATCGCTGATTTCAATGATCGGCACAAAATCGTCCGGGTACAACAGGCCGCGCTCCGGGTGCTGCCATCGCACCAGCGCTTCAAAGCCGATGACCGCGCCGTTGATCATGTCGGTTTTCGGCTGATAATGCAGCGTAAATTGATGCTCGCCGAGCGCATTGCGCAATTGCGACATCAGCAGCAGCCGGCTCGGCATCTGATCGGTATCGGCCTGGTGATAAAACACGTAGCCGGTACCTTCGCGTTTGGCGCGGTACATGGCGGCATCGGCATTGCGCATCAAGACCATGGTGCTGGCGCCATCCCCCGGATAGCAGGCGATACCGATGCTGGCGTTGATCTGAATCTGAATACCGTTGAGCTGAAACGGCTGCTGCAACTGCTCCACGATATTGTGCGCAACGCCGGAGACCGATTCCACGTCCTCCAGTTTGTCGGTCAGCAACGCAAATTCATCGCCGCCCAAGCGCGTCAGAATCGTGCTGGATGGCAATGCGCCGCGCAGACGCTGCGCAACCTGTTGCAACAACAAGTCGCCGGACTGATGGCCGAGTGCATCGTTGACTTCCTTGAAGCCGTCCAGATCGATGATCATGACGCCGAAGGTTTTTTGCAGCCGGCCGTATTCGCCGATGGCGCAATCGATCGCCGATAGCAATACGCCACGGTTATACAAACCGGTCAGCGAATCGTGCCGCGCCTGATAGGCCAGCGCCTCGTTATGCCGGCGCCGTTCGGTTGCGTCGAGGAAAGTGACCATCGCGCCGCAGATCTTGCCGTTGCGCCGGATGGGATAAGTCCAATATTCAATCGGCAGCGCAGTGCCATCCTTGCACCACAATACTTCGCCATCGACATGCCGGCTTACCCCGGTCAGCAACGAACTTTGTATCGGACACTCATGCGTCAGGTACGCATGGCCGTCCTCGTGTTTGTAATGCACCAGATCGTGCATGACATGGCCCAGCAGTTCCGTCGGCCTGGAATAACCGAGCAGACGCACACAAGCATTATTGGCGAAAATACACTTGCCATTCAGATCGACGCCATAAATCGCTTCGACGGTGGAGTCCATCAACAACGACAACATTTGATCGCGCTCGCTGATGTTACGCGCCATCGCTTCACGCTCAGTGACGTCGTTGACCAGCGCCAGTTGGGCCGGGCTGCCGCCGAAACTGGTCGGGAATACAGCGACGTCGACCAGGATCACACTACCGTCCTTGCGGCGATGCCGCAGATGCTTGCCGGCATCCGGCAGCGCGGCGTCGTTCGGCTGCTGTTGCGGCGGCAGCACCAGATCCTCGACGGTCATCAATAGAAATTGGGCGCGGCTGTAACCGTAATGGGCGATCGCCGGATCGTTGGCCGCCAGAATGCGCAAGGTGCGATCGTCATAGACCCACATCGGATAAGGATTGCGTTCGAACAGCAAACGGTATTCCGCTTCCGAATGCGTCAGCGCGTTTTCGATGCGGCTGCGTTCAATCGCCACCGCGGCCAGCTCGGCCGCCATCTGACTGAGCAGCAATTGCTCCTCGCCGACTTGCCGATCCTCGCGATAGTAAAGCGCAAACGAACCGAATACGCGGCCGCTGGAAGAAATGATCGGATATGACCAGCAGACTTTCAGATCGCCGACGATATGGCGTACCGTTGACCATGCCGGGTCGGTCGTAATATCCGGCGTGATGACCAATTGCTTTTCGTACATGGCGGTACCGCAAGTGCCCACGCCCGGACCGATTTCCATACCGATTACCGCTTCGCAATAAAGCGCCGACAGATCGGGCGCCACACATTGGCTGATCTTTTTCCCGTCATCGGCCAGCAGCAAAATCGAGCCCACGGCGCCATCGATCTGGCTCTGCGCGAACCGTACCAGTTCGGTCAGCGTTTGCGGCAAGGCACGCCCGGCAGTAATCAATTGCAAAATCTTGTATTGCCCGACCTGACGCGCCATGACGCGCTGCGTTACCTGTTCATGCTCGTACAATTCCTGCGCCATCTGGTCGAACTGATGGGCGATCTCGACAAATTCCAGACCGCTGACATTACTCCCAATGCGCGCCTTGAAATCGCGTTGCCGCAAGCGTTGCGCTGCCGTGGTCAAATAGCGCAAATTACGGCCGACGATGGCTTGCGTGCCGAACCAGCCGGCGCCGAGCGCCAGCATCATCAATAACAGAATGATCCCGACCGCGATCCAGAATTCACGGCCGGCCGCTTCCGGCAAAGTCTGCATCGGCTGCTCGTAGACCACCGTCAATGCGTTCCGATCATGCGGCGGGCCGCTGCGCACATAACTGACCAGCCATTGACTGCCGTCAGCGGCGCGCAAGATGCCGGCGCCACGATCGGCGACACTATTCAGACTCATCTGCGCCACGCGTGGCAGCGCTATCCGGCTGCCGGCCGGCAGTAGGTGCGGGCCCGATTGCGACGCTTGCAATAAAGTGCCGTAGCGGTCGAGCACCATGAAGCGCGCGCCGTCGGCGATATTCATATCGCCGAGACTGACAGTCATTGATGCCAGATTCAAACTGGAAAACAACACTACCGGCAGATGCCGCCCGGGATCGCGCAAAGCGATTGCCACAACGACGGTCGGTTTACCGATAATGCGGCCCAATTGATAATCGCCGATCACGAAGTCGGATGATTGCAGTGCACGGATAAAGTAGGAGCGGTCCTTCAGATTCATATTCGGCTGGACCGTTAGGGCGCTGCACTTCACGGCGCCGTCCAGTGCGATGACGCCGAAATTGAGGTACCTGTCCTGCTGTTTCAACATCTCCGCGGCATAGCGCGAGCAAGCGTCCCAGTCCTGCTCCTGAATCATCCGCGTGGCGGCAATGGCTTTGAGCGTTTCGGTGGAACTGGCGATCAGCCAGTTCTGATAACGCGCGGCTAGATCGACATACTTTTGCGCGTTATCGTGCGCCAGCCTTTCGAAGTCCATCCGTTGCTGGTACACATAAAAGCAGAGGCCGATAAAGATCGGAATTGCAGCCGCGCAAATTACCAAAAACATGCGGGCATACACGCTCCGAAAAATGGATCCGGGGATTTTCATGACAATGATCCGAACCATCGGTCTGACATAAGATGATGTCCCCAAGAGATGCACGCGTCAGACGCAAAAAGCCGCGGCATTTTTGTATGACGAAAGAATGTGGAACCAATTTCATTTCATTAGAACTTATTTCGTTAATAAGCATAAGTGTAATGACGCTATTGATGAAATAGGTTCTGAAAAGAACAATACTAGGTCTGTCAAGATATTGCCACTGTTGCTACACATTTCCGTGGCCGACTGCATGGAAAAAACCGCGTAGCCGCCTGTAATGAAGTGCAGATCGAAAAGAGAGGAAAGACGGTAAAAAGCAACTATTCGCAGGAGTTGCATTGTTAATGCGCAATTAATGAAAAATGCACAGCGATAGAGAACTATCGCTGTGCATTATCTGCATGCTGGGTAATCGCCTTTACTAACCTTGCATCGCCATCAGACTAGCGTTTCCGCCTGCAGCGGTGGTATTGACGCATAGCGCGCGTTCGGCAACTAGTCGCCATAACGCAACAGGTTCATCAGCGTTCGTGGGCATACTTGCTACGATGGCGCCATCGCGCTCCGCCAACGCCGACAGTAGCTGTGCGCTGCTGCCATTCTGGTTGCGGTTACCGGTTTCGATTGTGGCGTCGTCGTACAGCACAAATGCCAGATGCTCGCACTCCTCATGTTGCTCCACCACCCGGATACGGGCTCGCACCTGTGCCGGCAAACTGGCAGGCAACAGCGCCGCACTCGTCGGCAACAGCACCACTTGATTGCCGGTCGCCAATACTGCCGCCAACTGATTGAGTAATACCAGCGTATCGCTCGCATTGCACAGTACCGCGCCCCGCTCGACGAAGCGCAGCGTATTGGTCTCACCGGTCGGCCCAGGCAAACGTAGCGATCTGCCGTACAAGCTGTCGCGCGCATAACGACGGCCCAACGTCAGCAAGCGCTGATGGCCGTGGGTTACGCACCAGATCAGCAATGCTTCGAGCGCCAGATCGGCACGGCGCGCATTAACAGCCTCCTTGATATCCGCCCTGATCTCTCCCTTCAGCGACAAGGTATCGAGCGTCTCGGCAGCCTTGCGTTGCAGACGCTTCAGATATAAAGGCCCGCCTGCCTTGGGGCCGGTACCGGACTGGCCTTCGCCGCCGAACGGCTGCACCCCGACCACCGCGCCGACGATATTACGGTTGACATAGGTATTGCCGACATGTGTATGGTTGACGATGGAAGCGATGGTTTCGTCGATGCGGGAATGCACACCCAGCGTCAATCCGTAACCGGTCGCGTTGATGGCGGCGATCAGTTGCGGTAATTCGTCGCGGCGGTAACGCAATACATGCAGCACCGGCCCGAACACCTCATGCTGCAAGGCCGCGATGTCGTCGATTTCAATAATAGTGGGCGCAACGAAGGTGCCCTCGGCGGCACTGGCCGGCAAGGTTAGTTGCCTGACCTTGCCCTTGCCTGCCTTCTCGCGCATTTTCTCGCGCATTTGTCCGATATAACGCAGCAAATTCTGTTGCGCCTCGGTGTCGATGACAGGGCCGACATCCGTTGCCAGCCGGTCCGGGCAGCCGATGCGCAATTCATCCAGCGCGCCGTGCAGCATGTTCAGGGTTTTATCGGCGATATCGGTTTGCAGGCACAGTATGCGCAGCGCCGAACAACGCTGGCCGGCGCTGTCGAATGCGGACGCAATCACGTCCTGCACGACCTGTTCGCACAATGCCGAAGAATCGACGATCAGTGCATTCTGGCCGCCGGTTTCTGCAATCAGTGCGATCTCGCTGCCTTCGGCGATGGTGCGCCGCGCCAGCGTCCGATTGATAATTTTCGCCACCTGCGTCGAGCCGGTAAACAACACACCACGCACCCGCGCATCGCCGATCAGTTGCGCGCCGACCGATTCACCGCGGCCCGGCAACAATTGCAAGGCGCTGCCGGGTACGCCGGCTTCGTGCAACAGTTGCACCGCGCGAAAAGCGATCAGCGGCGTCTGTTCGGCCGGTTTGGCCAGCACCACATTACCAGCGGCCAGCGCAGCACTCAGTTGGCCGATGAAAATGGCCAGCGGGAAATTCCACGGGCTGATACAGGCGACCGGCCCCAATGCCATGGACTGTCCGCCGGCCTCGATCTGCGCGCTGTAATAGCGCAGGAAATCGACTGCTTCCCGAATTTCCCCGATCGCATTCGGCAGCGATTTTCCGGCCTCTCTGATCGCCAGCGCCATCAGTTCGACGGTGTGTTTCTCAAGTAATGCGGCAGCCCGCAATAAGATTGCCGCACGCTGCGCCGGCGCGACGGCCTGCCATTCCAGCGCACCGGATACGGCCAGCGCCAGCGCGCGTTCGACATCGCCGGCATCGGCTTCCCGCACAATGCCGACCAGATCGTTGCGATCGGCGGGATTACGCAGTTCCACCGGCGCTTCGATCGCATGCAGACTGGCATTGCCCGGCAGCGGCATGGCGCGCCATTGGCGTTTGCCGAATACGCTCAACGCACCGCTGAGCGTACGCAGGGTCTGCTCGTCGCTCAGATCGAGCCCAGCCGAGTTGCGGCGCGCGGCGCCATAAAGATCTGCCGGCAGCGCAATGGCCTGATGCGGCGCGCCATGCAATCGGATGGTCGAGGCAACGGGGTCCGCCAGCAAGGCATCGATCGCCACATCGGCATCGACCAGTTGATTAACGAACGATGAATTCGCGCCGTTTTCCAACAGACGCCGCACCAGATACGCCAGCAGCGTTTCATGCGAACCGACCGGGGCGTAAATACGGCAAGGCATATTCAGCTTATCTGCGCCGACGACCTGATCGTATAAAGTTTCGCCCATGCCGTGCAGGCACTGGAACTCATAATCGGTGACATGCATTTCGCGCGCCAGGCTATAAACAGCGGCCAGCGTCAATGCATTATGGGTGGCGAATTGCGGATAAATCACATCGGCGGCGGCCAGCAGCCGCTGCGCGCATACCAGATACGAAACATCGGTATACGCCTTGCGCGTATACACCGGATAGCCCGGCATGCCGTCGATCTGTGCGCGTTTTATTTCGGCATCCCAGTAAGCCCCCTTGACCAGACGCACCATTAATTTACGGCCGCTGCGGCGCGCCAGATCGACCAGATAGTCGATCACATAGGCCGAGCGTTTTTGATACGCCTGCACCACAAAGCCGAGGCCGTCGAAGCCGTCCAGTTCGGGATCGAGGGCAAGCGCTTCGATTATATCCAGCGACAATTCCAGGCGATCGGCTTCCTCGGCATCGATATTCAAGCCAATCTGATACTGCTTGGCCAGCAGCACCAGACTTTTCAGACGCGGCAGCAATTCCTGCATCACGCGTGTGCGCTGCGCCCGGCTATAACGCGGATGCAATGCCGACAGCTTGACCGAAATGCCGGGGCCATTCTTGATGCCGCGCCCATCGCTGGCGCGGCCGATGGCATCGATGGCCGATAGATAAGAAGCGTAATAGCGATCGGCATCGGCCGCCGTCAGCGCCGCCTCGCCCAGCATATCGAAGGAATAACGGTAACCGCGGGCTTGTTTGGCTTGGCTGTTGACCAGCGCCTCGGCAATATTGCGGCCGGTGACGAATTGCTTGCCCAGCATGCGCATGGCCAGATCGACGCCTTTGCGAATGAGCGGCTCGCCGCCTTTATTGATCAAACGGGTCAGCGCTGCGCCCAAGCCGCGTTCGCTGGCGCTGCCTACCATCTTCCCGGTCACCAGCAAACCCCAGGTAGCGGCATTGACAAACAACGACGGCGATTCGCCCAGGTGACTGCGCCAGTCGCCCTTGCTGATCTTGTCGGCGATTAAACGGTCGGCGGTCTGGTGATCGGGAATGCGCAGCAATGCTTCGGCCAGGCACATCAGGGCGACGCCCTCTTCCGAGGACAGCGAAAACTCCTGCATCAGCGCATCGACGCCGGATGAACGGCTGCGTTTGGCGCGCACCGCCTCGACCAGACGCCGCGCCAGTTTCTGGGTGTTCTCTTGCAAAGGCTGACCGACCTCGACTTGCAGCAGCAACTGCCGCACCGCGTCGCGCTCGTTGATCCGGTAGGCGTCGGTAATGGCGTTGCGCAACGGCGTCGTATCGGCAATGACTTCGGCCGCAAATGCGGCAAACGGCAAAGAAACGATGGATTCGGCGGTAGCGGGCATGGCTGGGGTTGGGGCTGGAACAAAAGCAGTAGGCGAAGGCATTTTTAACAGTCGTTTAAATCAGCAATCCGGTCATGGCGCGAATGCAAGAGACCTCTGCAGATGCGCAATTTTATGAGAAAGAAACAAATATTAATTCTGTTAATTTTGAATGTTCTACAAACAAAATTGCTATTTATTTTTAAAAGACCGAATTATATTTTTCGCCCGCTAGACTATTTGAAGGGGCCAAGAAAAAGGGCGCTGCGGCCCTCTATCCTTCACTACGTGCTTAAAGCTGAACTAAAGCTGAATTGCACTCAGATAACGTTGCCGCGCCTCTTCCTCCAGACGCGCATCCTCAATTTCCCGCAACACCGCACCGACGTCGGCCCGGGTTTCATCCGGCGCGACATAGCCGGTCAACGGCGACTCCGGCGTCAATAAGCCGGCCTGATACAAGGCCCAGATTTCCTTACCGAACTGCCGATTCTGCAAGCTCGGTGCAAAACGACCGAAATAAGCCGCCAGATTGGCCACATCGCGCATCAGCATATCGCCGGCGCCGGTATTGCCGGCCGCATCCACCGCCTGCGGCAAATCGATAATGACCGGCCCGTCGGCTGTCACCAGAATATTGAATTCGGACAAGTCGCCGTGAATCACCCCCGCGCACAGCATCAACACCACCTGATGCAACAAGCCGGCGTGATATTGCAGCGCCAATTCTTCGCTGAGCGCAACATCGTTGAGCCGTGGCGCGGCGTTACCGTCGGCATCCGTGAGCAGCTCCATCAGCAGCACGCCCTGAAAGCAGATATACGGCTGCGGCACACGCACGCCGGCTGCCGCCAGCCGATATAAAGCATCGACCTCGGCGTTTTGCCAGACCTCTTCGGCCATCTTGCGGCCGTAACGCGTGCCTTTTTCCATCGCGCGCGCCTGCCGGCTATTCTTGACCCGGCGCCCTTCCTGGTAGGACACGGCCTGATGAAAACTGCGGCGGTCGGCTTCCTTATAAACTTTGGCGCAACGAATATC